>JBDNDR010000352.1:0-2725 GCA_046718995.1 Fimbriimonadales bacterium | reverse complement strand
CGAGAGGGAGCTGAGGCTCATCGCCAGCGCGGCGACCATCGGGTTCAAGTATCCCATGCTCGCGAGGGGGATACCCAGCGTGTTGTAGACGAAGGCGAAGAAGAGGTTCTGGCGTATCACGGTGTGAATGGCTCGCGAGAGGTGGAGCGCCGTGATGAGTGTGCGGAGGTCACGGTTGAGCAGAACCAGGTCGGCAGTTTCAGTGGCTAAGTGGGTGCCCTCAGCGACCGCCACGCTCAGGTCAGCTTGAGCCAGTGCGGGCGCATCGTTGACCCCATCGCCTACAAACGCCACCTTGCGCCCCTCCTTCTGCAGTTCGGCAACAAGAAGCGCCTTCTGCTGGGGGAGTTGCCCTGCGTACCAGCGTTCAATCCCGACCGACCGAGCGAACTCTGCGACTTTCTCCGGCTGGTCACCCGAACAGAGGATAATCGTGATGCCCTCTCGGCGAAGGGCATCTAACACGGTATGGAGTTCGGGCAAGGGTTGGTCTACGAAGCTGAAGCTTGCAACCACGCGCCCGTCCACCGCCAGTAGCACCGGTTCAGTCCGATTCTTCTCGACCGAAACGCCCTGCTCTTGTAGGAAGCGTGCGCTCCCTATCATCACGAGATGCCCGTCTATCTGTCCAATCACTCCGCCTCCGGGTACCGTGCGCACTTGGAGAGGGGAGAGGTAGACTTCATCTGCCTCTCTGCTTGCGGAGAGGTTCCCCAATCGCTCCTGCGCATAGTTCACAATCGCTTCGGCAAGCGGGTGGCTCGTGGTGCTTTCCAGAGCAAAGGCGTAGGCAAGTGCCGTCCGCTCGTCAATCCCCTCAACGACCACTCGCTGAACCTGCGGATAGCCCAGCGTCAGCGTGCCAGTCTTGTCTAACACCAGGGTATTCACATGGCGCACACGTTCCAGCACGGTGATGTTCCGTATCAGCACTCCCGCACGCATCGCACGGGTGGTACCCGTCATCAGCGCAATCGGAACGGCTAAACCTAACGCGCAGGGGCACGCAATCACCAACACGCTCACGGCGGGCACAAGTGCCGTCCCGAACGAACCCGTCTTCAGCCACCAGAAACCCAAAGTGCCCAGCGCAATCAAGACCACTACAGGCACGAAGATGCTCGCGATTCGGTCGGCTAACCGCTGGACAGGTGCTTTTTGGCTCTGGGCACGCTCCACCGCTTGGGCAATCTGGGCGAGCAGGGTGGTCTGACCCACCGCTTCGGCACGCAGGTCTAACACGCCGTCCACCAACAGGCTCCCGCCCAACACCCGCTGACCCGTATGACGCTCAGCAGGCACACTCTCTCCAGTCAGTGCCGATTCGTCGACCCAGCCACTGCCCTCCAGCACGATTCCGTCCACTGGCACGCGCTCTCCGGTGCGCACGCGTAATCGGTCTCCCGCCTGCACCGATTGGATGGGGACACGCTCGTACTCGTTGCCGTTCCAGCGAAGCACTTCGTTGGGTAGGAGTGACCAGAGCGCCTCCATCGCGCGTCGTGCCTGCCGGCGTGCCCGCGACTCCATATGACGCCCCAGCAGAACCAAAGTGAGGATAATCGCCGAAGTCTCATAGTAGAGATGGTGGTGCTGACCTGCAAGGGTGAGTGCGAGACTGTAGAAGTAGGCGGCGAGTGTCCCCATCAGCACCAGCACCTCCATATTAGCGCTACCCCCACGCAGGGCACCGTAGGCAGATTTGTAAAGCGGGAGTGCCGTGCCGAACTGGATGGGGGTCGTCAGCGCAAGCAGAACCCAGCCCTGAGCCGGCAGGAGGTCGGGGAAGACCATGCTCAGCAGAAAAATCGGGAGGCTCAGCGCAACGCTCAGCCAAAGCCGCCAGTTAATACCCTGCTCCGATGGGGCGGACATGGTTTCAGGCGCATCCAGCTCCGCCTCATAGCCGATTCGGCGTACTGCCTCAATCAAAGCATCGGGAGGTAGAGGGGCATCACACTCCAGTTCGGCGCGTTCTGTGGCTAAGTTGACCGAGACCGTCTGGACGCCCGGCAGCTTCTGCAAAGAGCGTTCCACACGCCTGACGCACGCCGCACAGGTCATACCCCGTATCTTCAAACGCACATTGGGCACACTTATAGAGTACCCTGTTGGACGCCCTTACCAGACGGGCTGTGGGCGAGGTGTGCGACCATGCCCCCAACTCAGGAAAAAAGAAGCAGGATGCCTATCTCTGAAAATAAAATCTAATTCCGTATGCTCAAAGAGCGCCATGGGATGGGTTGGCTTTTGATGCTCGGCGGGGCGATGATGCTCTTGGGGTTCCTCATTACCGGGATCACCTGCTTGGGTGGGATAGTGAACTTTACCCGACATGGCGACCCCTCGCTCCTTCTGATTGCGTGGCTGGGGGTTGCGGTCGCTGTGGCTGGAATCTTGATTATGGCGGGGGTGTTCGGGTATGGCATCTGGCTGGATAGGAACCGCTTCAAAGGTCCGCAGACAACCCTTAATCCGGTTTATGTCGTGGCGACCTATGTGGTGGACCGAACCACCCAAGAGACGGTCTCTTATTGGCGGGAATACCCTGTGGAGCAGTTGCGATTCTTTGTTCGTCTCCGCTTGCCCAACCGTCGGGACGACGAGTTTGAGTGTGCCCCCGAACTGTTCAGTAGCGTGGGTGAGGGCATGATGGGTGAGGCGGTCGTGCAGGGCAACTGGCTGTGTAGCTTCAAACCCATGCAAACCGAACCCCGCGAACTGT
>JBDNDR010000351.1:0-2739 GCA_046718995.1 Fimbriimonadales bacterium | reverse complement strand
GGGCTTTCGGATACCGCCCGAACCCTACGACGACTATGCAGCGCTGGTGCTGATTCGGCGGGCGGTCGGGGATTAGAACACGACGACGCGCGCGCTATCCACGCCTTCCATCGCCTGGATTTGGCTCAACAGCTCGGGTGCGATGGGGTCATCCACCTGCAGAATCATAATGGCGCGCCCACCCACCTGCTCACGCCCGACATGCATGCCTGCGATGTTCACCTGACTGGCGCCGAGGAGCGTGCCCACCCGCCCGATGATGCCCGGACGGTCTTGGTGTTCCGTGAAGAGCAGGATGCCCTCTGGCTTGATGTCCACGAACAAGCCATCTAAGTGGGTGATGCGCAGGTCGTGGCGCCCGAACACGGTGCCGGTCAGGCGTTGCTCAGTGTGGTGCGCCACAACGGTGGTGTGGATGGTGTCGGGGTAGAGGTCGCTTTCGGGGCGTGCGCTCCACTCCAGTTGCACGCCGCGCTGGCGTGCGATGAGTGGGGCATTCACCAAATTGACGGGGTCAGCGCTGGTGCTTCCAAACAGCCCGACCAACACCGCGCGCGCCATCACCTCCAACGGTAAGCCCTCCCAGTCGCCTGTGAACTGCACACGCACCTGTTCCACCGGCGCGCCGAGCAGCTGGGCGTGTAGGCTTCCCATCCGTTCGAGCAGACGCAGATACGGTGCCACGCGCTCCATCTGCTCTGCGGGGATAGGTGGGAGGTTCACAGGACTGCGCGGGACACCCCCCGTCAGCACCGCTACAATCTGCTCGGCGACATCAATCGCAACTTTCACCTGCGCCTCTTCGGTGGATGCACCCAAGTGGGGGGTTACTACATTCTGCTCTTGGTGGAGCACGGCGAGGTCGGCAGGGGGTGGCTCTTGGGGGAACACATCCAACGCGCACCCCGCCACATGCCCCGATTGGATGAACTCTGCCAACGCTTCCAAGTCTATCAGCTCCCCGCGTGCGCAGTTGACAATTCGCACACCGGGTTTGGTTTTAGCAAGGCTCTCGCGGTTGAGCATCTGGCGGGTCTCGTTGGTCAGCGGCGTGTGGAGGCTGATGAAGTCGCTCTGGCTGAGGAGGGTTTCTAAATCGGTGGGTTCTGCCCCCAGTTGCTGGATGGTCGTGCTGGGCATATGGGGGTCGTATGCCAGCACACGCATCCCGAACGCTCGGGCACGCCGTGCGACCTCACGCCCGATTTTTCCGATACCCACCACGCCCAGCGTCTTGCGCGAGAGTTCGGTGCCCATGAACTGGGTGCGCTTCCACTCGCCTGCGCGCAGGGAACGGTCTGCCTGAGGGATTTTGCGTGCCAGCGCCAGAATCAGCGCGAAAGCGAGCTCGGCGGCGGCGATGGTGTTGCCCTCTGGCGAGTTGACCACGACGATTCCGCGCTCGGTCGCCGTAGCGACATCAATATTGTCCACTCCAACCCCTGCGCGCCCGACCACTTTTAGGCGAGTGCCAGCCCGAAGCACCTCTGCGTCTACCTTCGTCTGGGAACGCACCAGCAGGGCATCATAACCGGGGATTTGCTCTAAAAGTTCGGTGCGGGCAAGACCGGGGCGGTAGTCCACCTCCAAACCCGCATTGCGTAGAACCGCCAAACCCTCCTCTGAAACCGAGTCGCTGACCAACACTCGCATCGCAATTCAAGAATACCTGAAACAGAGAAGGGGGGGTGGCATCGCTACGATTTTCCGTCCATCTGCAGGAAGTCACGGCTCTATGCCGAATGATAGCCGTGATGGCGTTGCAAGACGAACTGAGTAAAGCACGGCAGACCGCCGAGGAGGTCTCCGCCGAAGAACATCAGTTCCAGGACGGCTTCACTTTCCGAACCTTCCTGGGACTGCTGTTTGTGGCGTTCGTGATGTTGCCCGGGAGCATCTATATGGGCTTGGTGGCAGGTGTTGGCTTGGGTGCCGCCGCCGAGTGGGTGACCATCGTGCTGTTCGCTGAGGTGATGCGCCGCTCGCTCCAGCCGCTCAAACGCCAAGAGATTTATATGCTCTACTACATCGCCGCTTCCTTGACGGCGATGGGGCTGTTCGGGCTGTCGGGCGGACCGCTCCAGTGGAAGATTTGGGACCAGTTCTTTGTCCAGTCGGCGCCAGCCGCGCCCATCGCAGGCGAGGTACCGCACTGGGCAGTGCCAGCCCCAGATTCGGAGGCGTTGCGCCAGCGTACCTTCCTTAGTTCTGAGTGGGCAGTGCCGCTCTTTCTGTTGCTGGTGATGGAGATTCTGGGGCGCGCCAGCTGGATGAGCATGGGCTATCTGCTCTTCCGTGCCACCTCCGATGTGGAGCGGCTCCCGTTCCCGCTGGCACCTGTCGCCGCAGCGGGCGCGCTCGCCTTAGCCGAAGCCGGCAACCGCGAAGAGTCGTGGCGATGGGGCGTGTTCTCCACCGGTGCCGTGGTCGGGATGGGGTTCGGACTGTTCTATGTGGGTATTCCTGTCTTCACCGGCACGCTGTTCGGCAACGCCCTGCAGATTATCCCGATTCCCTTCTTAGACCTGACCCAGAATGTGGAGGGTGCCCTACCAACGGCTATTGTGGGGCTGTCCATCAACTTGGGTGAGGTGCTGGTGGGGTTCGTCTTGCCCTATCACATCCTTTTGGGCGCCGCCATCAGCTCGGTGCTGACCTACATCGTGGCGAACCCCATCCTCTATCGCTTCGGCTTCATCCCGAACTGGCAGCCGAACTCGCCCGCCCTGCAGACCAAGC
>JBDNDR010000350.1:0-2745 GCA_046718995.1 Fimbriimonadales bacterium | reverse complement strand
AGGCGCGAGATGGTCTGCATCGTTGCCTGCGCACGCGCCGAGTCGCTCCAAAACTCGGGCGATTCGGTTTGCGTGAGTAGGCGATTCAACTCGGTTTTCAGGCGGGCGATGTCAAAGATGCTCCCCGATCGCTTCCAAGCGTCGGCGAGCCTCCTGCAACGATTCGCTCACAGAGCGTAAGTCGGTCATATGGAAAATTATACCCCTGCAAGGCATTTTCTGTAGCCCCAACAAGCCTACACAGGAGCGGAGTTAGCAGGAATCGCGCTCGGTCAAGCGAATTAAATAAATAA
Source organism: Fimbriimonadales bacterium (assembly GCA_046718995.1). Taxonomy (GTDB): domain Bacteria; phylum Armatimonadota; class Fimbriimonadia; order Fimbriimonadales; family GBS-DC; genus CAKZQI01. Next base: position 2,452 of record JBDNDR010000350.1, on the reverse strand, counting down.
TGAATCCGAAACCATCTGCCCGCTGGATGACGCGCATGGTGTTCCTGTTTTATTCGCGTCCAGTGTTTCGGGCGTGGGAGATAGTGTGCAACCACTTAGCGCGTCTGCTGGAAAGCCCTGAACGCTCTAAGCTGCCTGCCTTCCAGCGTGAGTGGGCGAAACTCAACCTGCAAAGGATGGAGACTCAGCGTGGATTGGGCGAAGTGAGCCAAAGCCATGCCCATGTCTGCGCGCAGTGCGGACACTGCTGTAAAGGCACCCGCGAGCGCGACGCCTTTCTGGACCGTGTCGTGCAAGACCCTACGACCTCCCTGCGTCAAGCCCGCCGCCACGAGGGCACGATGGTCGGCGTACAGATTGCCCAGCGCGAACAGAGGCTCCTCCACCAAGGCGCCGAGCCTGTACCGGGTTCATGCCGCGAGTTGACCTGTCGGGGATGTCGCGTGCCGAACGAGCTGCGCCCGATGCAGTGCCTCGCTTACTTCTGCGGTGCTGCCGTGCGCGCGCTCAGCCAAGAAGAGTGTGAGCGCGGGATCCGGCTATTGAAACGACTCCTTCGGCTCCAAGCGCAGATGGTGCGGTTGGCGTTCCGCACACGCTTCGGTCGCCCACCGAAGCAGGGCGTGGTACTCCTGCCACAGAACCAGACCACCGACACGCGCTGATTAGAGTGCCCACACCATCTTGACTGCCACGCGCTCGGTGAAACGGCGTGCGTTCGGGTCGCCCACAATCACATAAAGGTCCTGACCCAGTCCGCCCGCATCACGATAGGCAAGATACCAGTTGGTCTGCCCGTTGCGCTGGACGAGCCGTCCTGTGAGGGCGCGACGCGAGTCGATCTCCCAACCCAGTGTGACGACGGTCTGGCGCGTACGCTCGCCCAGTTCCAACACTGCCGTGTTGACTCCCAAGTCCACGCGCCCGAACAACCGACGCGTGAAGCCCGCTGTGAGATAGCGCACGGAACGGTCTGAGCGAACGCCCCACTCGTAGCCGATGCGCCAACTACGGTAGCGGTCTGACACATTCCCGCTCAGGTTCACCTTCCAGACGCGGTCGGTCTCGCCTTCAAATTCGCCGAGGTCGGCTCCTAATCCGAGCGCATAGTCGTTGCGCCCCACAAGGTTGAGGCTGACTTCCCACAGACGCTCCAACGGTTGGCGATTGAAGCGCTCGGTGTGGACGACGAACACGCTCGCTTCCATTCGGCGTAGGGCACCCTGACGATATTCGTTGCCGTATTGGTTATAGAAGCTCCAGCCGCGTCGGTTATCAAACGGGATCAGCCCCAAGCGCGGGCGGAACCCTGACTCAATCGCCATCCACCGCCACGAGCTGAAAAATCGGGGCACCGAGTAGGTGAAGGCGATGTCGTACGCGCTTACCGTCTCCTTACCATCCGGCTGGAGCACAGCACCTTGAAACGAGGCGTCCCAGTTGCCCTGTCGGTAGCGCAGGCGTGTGCCGTACAAAGTCTCTCGTGCGTTGGGGCGTAGGTCGGCTGTACCAAATAGGCGTACCAGCCGATTCGCGTCGGGCACCCACTGATAACTGAATAGTCCTGCTTGTTGGTCGTTGCCGTGTACCCACAGCGCGCCTATCTGCTGGTCGCTGCGTAGGTTGCCGAAGAGTTTGATGCCGCCCTCAAAGTCGCGGATGCGCTGGCTATAGAACACCCGCCCCAGCCCGTAGCGCATCGTGGTATCGTAGTAGTCGTCCCCCTCTAAGAAGAAGGGGCGCGTCTCGTCTAAGGATTGCTCACGCCGGCTGAACTCTACGCGTTCTACAGCCCCCTCTATATTGCGGAAATCCGGTTTCAAGCTCACCAGCGCTGTCATCTGCGAGTTGAGCGACCAGCGCAAGTCCAACCCGCCACGCACCGTCTGATTCGTGCTTCCGCTGGCGTATTCCGGTGCGGTGTAGACCAGAATCTGGGGGCGGTTTTCTCTCGGTTTGGGCGGCACCTGTACGCCCTGCCATGTGCCGATGGTTTCGGGCTGAAAATTTAAGGTGAAGGCGCTCCAGCGCGACTCGATTTTAGTGCGTGCTTGGTAGCGGATAAAGTTGATTGCCATCCTCAGGGGCGACTGGCTGTCGGGATAGGGCAAGATTGCCCACGGGACTCGCATCTCGACGCTCCAGCCATCTTCGGTGCGAACCGCTTTCGCCTCCCATACTCCGCGCCATTCCCGTTTGTTGGCACGCCCCCCGGCAATCGTCTCCGACTGGGTGCCCAGCGCGTTGACCGTGAAGCTGGAGAACGAATCATCCCGCCGAATGTTGTAAGGGTCAATCGCAAAGGTCACGCGGTCTTCGCCTTCAAAACTGCTGTTGGGACGAATTTCGCGGGCGATAATCCCGTTGGGCTGGGCATCGTAGCAGTAGAAGGCGACATAGAGGGCTTGGTCATCGTAGGCAAGCCAAGCGCGCGTCGCATCGCTGGGCGAGA
>JBDNDR010000035.1:0-10988 GCA_046718995.1 Fimbriimonadales bacterium | reverse complement strand
CAATCCGGCGCATATGCTGAATCGGGATCCGACGCTGGGACATTGTGACATACACCACGCCCCAGATGGTCGCGACGAAAATCGCCAACAACACAAGCACCTGGAACAGGCGCACCGTGCCCTCCTGCACCAGCTGGTAGGTCAACTGAACCTGATAAGGCATGCTGGCGACGATGCTGGCAAAAATCATCAGCGAGACGCCGTTGCCCAGCCCCTTCTCGGTAATCTGTTCCCCGAGCCACAACAGGAACATCGCACCTGCCACCAAAGCAATGACCACCTGCACAAACTGAAGTCCCGAAATATCCAAAGCGCCTGCACTGCGGAAGGTGCTGATGAACCCGATTGCCTGAACCACCGCAATCGCAATCGTTAGCAACCGGGTGCGCTGTTGCATCAAGCGACGCCCTGCCTCCTCACGCATCGCCTCACGCATGCGCGGGTCCGCATACGAGAAGATTTGCATAATAATCGAGGCAGTAATGTAAGGGTTCAACCCCAGCGCCAAGACGGTGAACTTGCGCAACGCCCCGCCAGTAAACATATTCAGAAAGCCCAGCAACTGCTGGTCTTGGAACAGGCGGTCCATCGCCTCGCGGTCTACGCCGGGCACGGGAATGTGCAGTCCGACGGCGTAAACCGTGAACATGGCGAAAATGAACAGGATGCGCGCCCGCAGTTCCGGGATTTTGAACGCACCCTGAAGAGCCGAGACAAAGTTCGTGCTGAGCATAGCCAGTCCTCGGTTTACGCCTCTATCAGCGTGACGCTCCCACCCGCGCTCTCTATCTTCTGACGGGCGCTCTCGCTCACGGCGTGGGCATGAACCTTAAGCGGGATGGTAATCTCACCCTCGCCCAGAATCTTGACCCCGTCCTTGAGCTTGCGTAGGATGCGTCGCTCCTTCAAAATTTCGGGCGTGACCTCCTCGTTGGGCTGGAACCGTTCGGCAAGCGTGCCGACATTGACCACCGCATACTCCACACGGTTCACATTGCGGAAGCCGACACGCACGGGCAAGCGGCGATGGAGCGCCGTCTGACCACCCTCAAAGCGAGGGGGGATTGTGTCGCGCGCCTTCTGACCCTTCATACCGCGCGTAGAGGTCTTACCATGCCCCGAGCCAATCCCGCGCCCCACACGCTTGCGGCGCTTCTTGCTCCCCGGCTGGGGTTTCAACTGGTGCAGTTCTATCATTGGGAAACCTCCTCCACCGTCTCGACCTGAACGAGGTGCGAGACCTTGTGAATCATGCCCCGAATCGTCGGGTTGTCCTCATGCTCCACCGTCTGGTGCAGCTTGCGCAGACCGAGCGCACGCACCGTCCGCTTCTGCGTCTCTTCGTACCCGATGGGGCTACGCTTCAGAGTGACTTTCAACTTCGCCATCTCAAGCCTCCACATTCTCCTTGAACTTGCGCACATACCACGGGGTGAGCCGTTTGAGAGGCATGTTGCGGATACGGGCGATGTCCTCCGGCATCCGAATACTACGGAACGCCTCCATCGTCGCCCAAGCGGCGTTAATCTGGTTGCGCGAGCCGACGAGCTTGGCAAGCACATCGCTGATGCCTGCCGCCTCCAACAGCGCACGCACCGAACTACCCGCCACGACGCCAGTGCCCGGCGAAGCAGGCTTCAACACCAACCGCGTGGAGCCGTACTCAATCTCTACCTCGTGGGGGATTGTTGTGCCCACACGGGGAACATAGACCAGATTCTTACGCGCCGCCTCAATCGCCTTGCGAATGGCATCGGGCACCTGCCGCGCCTTACCCAGTCCAACGCCCACATGACCGTTCGTGTCGCCCACGACGACCATCACTTGGAAGCTCATGGTGCGCCCCCCCTTGTGGGTCTTGGAGACGCGGTTCGTATAGATGACCCGCTCCACATGCAGATTGAGCTGGTCTGGGTCAATATATGCACTCTTTCGTTTTGCCATCACACGCCTCCTTAGAACTTAAGCCCAGCCTCGCGGGCTGCGTCGGCAAGCGCTGAGACACGCCCGTGATACAAGAACCCGCCTCGGTCAAACACCACCTGCTGAATCCCCTTCTCAAGGGCGCGCTGAGCGACAAGGCGCCCCACAGCGGTCGCAGCTTCCTTGTTGCTCGTGCCTTTCAACTCACCACGCAGGGCAGGGTCAAGTGTCGACGCCGAGACCAAAGTATGCCCTGTGGTATCGTCAATAATCTGCGCGTAGATATGGTGGACACTGCGATAGATGCTCAGGCGCGGGCGTTCGGAAGTGCCCATCACCTTGCGCCGAATTCGCTTGTGTCGGATCAGTCGCTTTTCACGCGATGTTTTTTTCATTCCCTAATCACCTCTTTACTTCTTACCCTTACCGGCTTGCTGTTTACCCGGCTTCAGGCGCACCACCTCGCCCCGATAGCGCAGTCCCTTCCCTTTGTAGGGGTCAGGAGGACGCACGGCACGAATATCCGCCGCCTGTTGCCCTACTCTTTGCTTGTCGATCCCACGCACCTTAATCAGGGTCGTACGGGTCGCCTGATCTTGCTCCACAGCCAAAGTGATGCCCGGATACGGTTCCACCCGCACCGGATGGGAAAAGCCCACCTGAAGCACCAGTGTAGAGCCTTCCATCTGCGCACGATACCCAACGCCCACCACCTCCAAAGTCCGCTCATAACCTTCCGAGACACCTTGAACCATGTTGGCAATCAGGGTGCGCTGGAGTCCGTGCTGGGAGCGCGCAATCCGGTCATCCGATTTACGCCGCACATAGAGCGTGCCGTCCTCGCGCACCAGCTCCAAGTTGTCAGGAATCTGGTGGGTCAGTTCTCCTTTGGGTCCCTTCACGCGCAGGCTCGTTCCATTAATCTGGATATCGACCCCACTGGGAATCTTGATTGGTTGCTTACCTATTCGCGACATAATGCTACCTCCTCACCAGACGACACAGATGACCTCACCACCGATGCCGCGCCGTCGGCATTCGCGGTCAGGCAGAAGCCCTTGCGAGGTGGACACGATAGCGGTGCCCAACCCACGCTTGACCGGTCGGAGCGATGCCACATCGGCGTAGACCCGGCGTCCGGGCTTGCTTACGCGGCGAATGTGGTGAATCGCCGACTCGCCGCGCTGGATATAGCGCAGGCTCACAATCAGCGTCTTCTTGACACCCTCGCTGGTCGTCCGATAGTCCTGGATAAAGCCTTCTTTTTTCAATAGGTCGGCAATCTGCTCTTTCATGCGTGAGTGCGGGATTGCCACCTCCGCCTTACCCGCTCGGACTCCGTTCCGAATACGGGTGAGCATATCGCCGATAGGGTCGGTCATCATCGTTTCATCTCCTCCTTACCAGCTTGATTTTCGCACACCGGGCAGGACGCCTTTATGTGCCATCTCGCGCAGGCAGATGCGGCAAACCCCGAAGTAGCGGATATAGCCGTGCTTGCGACCACACACGCTACAACGGTTCACCTTGCGCACCTTGAACTTCGGCTTCTTTTTCGCCTTCTCTATCCATGCTGTTGTTGGCATAGTGTTTCCCTCGTGCGAACGGATAGTATACCCAATCGCTTAGTGTTCTTGTGCCTCCTTCTCGCGCCGTGCTTTTTCAATCAGCGTCTGTGCAATGTTATGAGGCACCTCCTCGTAGTGCGAGAACTTCGTGCGGAACTTACCGCGACCCCGCGAGAGCGAACGCAGCTCCAACGCATAGCGCACCATCTCACTCATCGGAACGGTGGCACGCACTAACTGACGACCACCACCCAAACTCTCAATCCCTGCGATGCGCCCGCGCCGACCGTTCAGGTCGCCCATGATGTCGCCCGTGAACTCTTCAGGCACATTCACCTCGACCTCCAGAATCGGCTCCAAGATGACAGGTGCCGCCTGCGACGCCGCCGACTGGAACGCCAAGCTCCCTGCGATGCGGAACGCCTGATCCGACGAGTCGACCTCGTGGTAGGAACCGTCCACCACAATTACCCGGAAGTCGGTCGCAGGGAACCCCGCTTGGATCCCCTTCTCAGCAGTCTCGCGAATGCCCTTCTCGATCGCTGGGATGTAGTTTTTGGGGACAGCACCGCCCACAATCTGCTCGCCGAACTCAATCCCTGTGCCCCGTGGGAGCGGTTCCATATTGATAAAGCAGTGCCCATACTGTCCACGCCCACCCGACTGACGCTTGAACTTGCCTTCCACGCGCTGGACGGGGCGCGAGATGGTCTCACGGTAGGGAATAATCAGGTCTTCCACCACCACCTCGGCGTTGAACTTGCGCTTGAGCTTTTCTATCACGACTTCCAGGTGCAAATCGCCCATTCCCGAGATGAGCGTCTGTCCGGTCTCAGGGTCGCGCCGAGCGTGCAGGGTGGGGTCTTCTTCCTGCAGACGGGCGAGCGCCGGTCCGAGCCGGTCTTCGTCAGCCTTACTCTTCGCACTGATAGCCACCGTATAGATGGGGTCTGGCAGACTCATCGGGGGTAGCACGCGTGGGTTCGCCTTATCACACAGGGTATGCCCCGTGCTGGTCTCCTGGAGCTTTGCAACTACCCCAATGTCGCCCGCGCGCACCTCGGTCGTCGCAATCTGGTTCTTCCCTCGCAGATAGAACACCTGCCCAACACGCTCCTCACGCTCCTTATTGGCGTTGTAGACCGGCTGGTCGCTCTTGAAGGTGCCCGAGTAGACACGGAAATAGGTCAGCTTCCCCACGAACGGGTCGGCTGTGGTCTTGAACACGAACGCGGTAAGCGGTGCGGAGGGGTCTGGTTTGATTTCTATCGGCTCACCCGACCGTACATCCTCTGCCATAGGAGGGGGCACCTCTGCCGGGCTGGGCGCCAGCTCAATAATGGCTTGCAACAAGGGGAGTAGCCCTACACCCTGCACTGCAGAACCACACAGCACAGGCACAATTTGACCGGTGCGTAGCCCCTCGTGGAAGCCGTGTACCAGCTCCTCATCGCTCAGGGGGATACCCTCCAGATACTCTTCCAGCAGGGCGTCGTCCGTCTCGGCAGCCGCTTCCATCAGCATCTCGCGGGCGCGCTGAACCTCCTCTTGTAGTTCGGCGGGCACCTCCGAAGCGGTCACATCGCGGTCTTTGCCCAGATACGCCTTCTGGTGCAACACATCCACCACCCCACGAAATGCGGTCTCGGTGCCGATGGGGATTTGCAGAGGCACCACGCGGTTGCCGTAGGTCTTACGCAGGGTCTGAATCAAGCCTGCATAGTCCGCGCCATCCCGCTCCATCTTATTCACAAAAATCATGCGGGGCAGTTTACGCTCCTCACAGAGTTCCCAAGCGTTCTCAAACCCCACCTCCAGCTCCGCTTGTGCCGGTGCCACCAAGACCACCGCATCCGCCACATGCAACGCGCTGTACAACTCGCCGATAAAGTCGGGGTAGCCCGGCACATCCAGCAGATTGATTTTATGGTTGCTCCACTCCATCGGGAGGAGCGTGGTATTCAAACTGATTTTTCGCCGAGTCTCTTCTTGGTCAAAATCGGAAACGGTGTTGCCCGCCTCAACGGTGCCGACGCGGTCGATTGCGCCTGTTAGATAGAGCAGATGTTCGGCGAGTGTGGTCTTGCCACTCCCGCCGTGCCCTGCGAACGCCACATTGCGGATATGCTCCAGTGCGTACTGTTTCATCGCCATATCTCCTTATGCTCGGTTCAGCCTGCGCAAATACGCTGAACCTGACCGCGAGGTGGCACAACACCCTTCAACTCACCCCGTCTCTCGCCTAACCGGTCAAGAGTGAGCACGCTCTATTTTCTAAACGGCAATCCCAGCGCTTTCAGTAGGGCAAACGCCTCCTCGTCGGTCTTCGCGGTCGTACAGAAAGTGATGTCCATCCCGCGAATTCGGTCGACCTGGTCGTACACAATCTCGGGGAATAGAATCTGCTCTTTCAAGCCGAGCGAATAGTTCCCTCGTCCGTCAAACGAGCGAGACGAAATACCCGAGAAGTCGCGAATACGCGGTAAGACCAGGTTAATCAGTTTCTCCAGGAACACATACATCCGATCGCCGCGCAGGGTGACCTTACACCCGATGCGGTGCCCCTCACGCAGACGGAAGTTTGCGATGGACTTCTTGGCGGTCGTGACCACCGGTTTCTGTCCTGTGATGAGGGCAAGGTCGCGCACGGCGTTCTCGAGCGTCTTCGGCTCCTGCTCGCCCTTGCCGACTCCCATGTTAATCACAATCTTCTCTAACTTCGGGATTTGCATCGGGTTGCGATAGCCAAACTGCTGTTGCAGTTGACCGCGCACGACCTGCTCATAGTGGGTGCGCAGGCGCGGCGTGATTTTAGCCATCGCGCCGTCCCCTGTCTCAAACAGCTTTTCGGACTTCTGTTCCTTACTTGCTTTCTTACCTGTCGGTTGCTGGGGTTGGGGTGTCTTCTGTTTCGCCATCGTTCATCCCTCACTTCTCAGCATCAATGAGCTCATTACAGCGCTTACAATAGCGGTACAGGCGCATTTTGCCGTCGTTGCCCGGTCGCTGGACGCGTCCCACGCGGGTGGGTTTATCGCAGTGCGGGCAGACCAGCATCACTTTGCCAGCGAACAGGGGCGCGGGCATCTGGATTTTTTGCCCCTTCTGGTTCACCATTCGGGGCTTCTGATGCTTCCAGACCATATTGACCCCCTCCACAAGCACACGGTTCTCGCGGGGCATGACCGCAATCACGCGCCCGGTTTTCCCCTTGTCCTTGCCAGAGAGGACCAGAACATTATCGCCCATTCGCACCTTCATTCGTAGCGGTTTCTCTAACTTGCGGTATCGCATGGTTCAAACCTCCTCACAGCACCTCCGGCGCCAACGACACAATCCGCATGAAGTTCCGATCACGCAACTCACGCGCCACCGGACCGAAGATACGACTGCCACGCGGTTCGCCATCTTTGTTGATGATGACGCAGGCGTTGTCGTCAAAGCGCAAGGTCGTGCCGTCGGGGCGTCGGATTGGCTTATGGGTGCGGACAATCACCGCGCGCACCACATCGCCTTTCTTGATTGGCATGTTCGGCGATGCCTCCTTGACCGACGCCACAATCACATCGCCCACATGCCCATACCGGGCGTTGGAACCTTTGAGCACCCGAATACACATCACTTCACGGGCGCCCGAGTTATCGGCAACTTTCAATCGTGTGAATGGCTGTATCATCGCTCTCCCTCCTGATTACTGTGCGCGTTCCAAGATGGCACGCACGCGCCAACGCTTGTGTCGGCTCAGCGGGCGTGTCTCCACAATCTCCACGCGGTCGCCCACCCGACAGACGTTCTCCTCATCGTGTGCCATATATTTCTTTGTGCGTCGGATGGTCTTGCCGTACAGAGGATGCCGATAGCTGCGTATCACAGCGACCACGACGGTCTTATCCATCTTGTCGCTCACAACACGCCCGACGCGCACCTTTCTGCGCCCCTTATAGGGTCTCGCCTCGCCACCCGTCGGTTCAACGACCGACTCCTGAGCGACTTCCATCGTCTCTTCCATCTTCTCTTCCATTGAACTTCACTCCCTTAGGCGTTGATTCCTCGTGCCTTCTCTTTCAAAAGCGTTTCCAGTCGCGCAATGTTGCGCCGAGCAATCCGGAGGGCACTGGTGTTTTTCAACTGAGCGACCGTCTTCTGAACGCGCAGGCGGTAGAGCTCAGTGCGCTGGTTATCCAGTTCGCGCTCCAGTTCTTGGATGGTCATTCGGCGCAGTTGGTCGGGCTTAAGTGGTTTCATTCGGCTTCACCTCCCGCCTCGCTCACCGTGCCCAACTGAAAGTCGGCACGCGAGACAATCTTCGTCTTGATGGGCAGTTTGTGGCTGGCACGGCGCAGAGCCTCACGGGCTGCCTCTTCCGAGACACCGCCCAGCTCCATAATCACGCGCCCGCGCTTGACCACAGCGACCCAGCCTTCCACGCTTCCCTTACCAGAACCCATACGCGTCTCTGCCGCGCGCTTGGTGTAGGGCTTATCGGGGAAGATGCGGAACCAGGTCTTGCCACCGCGTCGCAAGTAGCGCACGATGGCAACACGCGCCGCCTCCATCTGGCGGTTCGTAATCCAAGCTGGCTCCAGCGCAACCAGCCCGAAATCGCCGAAATGGAGCTCACGCGCCCCCTTCGAGACGCCCTTGCGTCGCCCGCGCTGTTGCTTTCTATATTTCGTTCGCTTTGGCATCAACATCGCTATTCACCTCACTTTACTCTGCAATCGGAGTCTCTCCGCTTGGAGGGGACTGTTGAGGACGCTCAGGGCGTGGTCCTCGTCCGCCGGCACCGCGTCCGCCACCGCCGCGCGCACCGCCGCCACCGCCACCCCCTGCACCACCGCGCCCACGGCGACGGCGTGCCTGACGCTGGTCACCTGCGCCACCGCCTCCAGGCCCTCGGCGGCGGGCACCCCGCATATCGGGAGCCATCGCCGACTCAGGGGTCGTCACGGAAGAGAGCAAAATCCGTCGCTCAGACATCGGAATATCGCCTTTGTAAATCCAGACCTTCACGCCGATCGTGCCGTAAATAGTGTAGGCAGTGGCGAACCCATAGTCGATGTCAGCACGCAGGGTCTGCAAAGGCACGCGCCCATAGCGGTCCCATTCCGTGCGTGCAATCTCGGCGCCGCCTAACCGCCCCGACACCATAATCTTGATTCCACGCATGTTGGTGCGTTGGGCACGCGCTAAGGTCTGACGAATCGCGCGACGGTGGGAGATACGACGCTCCAACTGGCTGGCGATGTTCTCGGCGACCAGCTGGGCATCGTGGTCGGGGTTGCGCACATCCTCCACATCCAAACGCAACTCGGGCGGATTGGGCGCCAGCGCTTTCTTCAACAGGCGGGTTGCCTCCTCAATGCCCTGTCCACCGCGCCCGATAATCTGACCCGGACGCGCCGCATAGATAATCACACGCACGATGTTCGCTGCGCGCTCGATCTCAATCCGCGAAATGCCTGCACTGTAATACCTCTGCTTGAGCGTGCGCCGAATCAAGAAGTCCTCGTAGAGCATGTGGCGGTACTGCTTCTTGGGTGCGTACCACCGGCTCTCCCAGTCGCGTGTCACGCCTACGCGAAACCCGATCGGATTAATTTTCTGACCCATTAGTTACTACCCTCCGATTTCTTCGCCGAACGCTGGGAGCGCACTCGAGGTGTCAGCACGCCCAACTCGATGGTGATGTGGCTCGTGCGCTTCAAAATGCGGAACGCCCGACCGCGGTCTTTGGGCAGGATGCGCTTCCAACGCGAACCCTCATCCACATACGCACGCTCTACATACAACAAGCGAGGATCCACTTGATTGTTGTGCACCGCGTTCGCAATCGCTGACTGGAGCAGCTTGAGCGTGATACGCGCCGACTTGTTCGGCAGATGGCTCAGGATAGTGATTGCCTCGCCGACATGCTTGCCTCGCACTAAGTCCACAGCCAAGCGCGCCTTGCGCGGAGGGATACGCACACCTCTTAGTATCGCCTTCATTTTTATTTCCTCCTCACTTTCGAGGTCTTCTCGCTGGAGCCGGGGTGCCCGCGAAATGTGCGTGTCAGCACGAACTCGCCCAACTTATGCCCGACCATCTGCTCGGTGATGTACACAGGCACATGTTTGCGCCCATCGTGCACCGCAATCGTCAGCCCAATCATCTCAGGCACGATCATTGAGCGGCGCGACCAAGTCTTGATTGGGCGCTTCTGGCTCTGGTCGACCATCGCCAGCACCTTCTTCATCAAATGCTCATCTACAAACGGTCCTTTTTTCAGTGAGCGTCCCATTGTTCTCTAACTGCCTCCATTACTTTCTGCGCTTCAGGATGAACTTGCCCGTGCGCTTGTTGCGTCGGGTCTTCACACCCAGCGCGGGCTTACCCCAAGGGGTCTTCGGATGGGGTAGTCCGATAGGTGCCTTCCCTTCACCACCACCGTGCGGGTGGTCGCGCGGGGTCATCGCCGAGCCACGCACATGCGGACGACGCCCCATCCAGCGCGACTTCCCAGCTTTACCCCACATCTCGTTCTCGTGGTCTACATTTCCTACCTGCCCGACGGTCGCCCGACAGTTCAGATGCACCAGGCGCATCTCGCCCGACGGCATACGCAGGGTGGCGTAGTTGCCTTCCTTCGCCAAAATCTGTGCCGCCGCACCCGCACTGCGCACCATCTGACCGCCCTTGCCCGGATACAGCTCGATGTTGTGCACCAGGGTACCGACGGGGATGTTGCGCAGAGGCAGAGCGTTCCCCGGCTGGATGTCAGCGTCGGGACCGTTCATTACCGTCGCACCCACTTCCAGCCCAATCGGTGCCAGAATGTAGCGCTTCTCGCCGTCCTCAAACTGAAGCAGGGCAATCCGAGCCGAGCGGTTCGGGTCGTACTCGATCGCCGTCACGGTAGCAGGGATTCCATCTTTATTTCGCTTGAAATCGATAATTCGGTACAAGCGCTTGTTGCCGCCCCCGCGATGGCGAGCGGTCACGCGCCCCATATTATTGCGCCCGCCCGACTTGCGCAGTCCCACCGTCAGGCTCTTCTCAGGCTCCTTCTTCGTGATTTCCTCATAAGTCGAGGTAATCATAAAGCGGCGTCCAGGCGAAGTCGGTTTCCATCGTTTCGTTGCCATTTTTTGCCTCCCTTACAGGTTGAAGTCCTCAATCGTCTGGTCGGGTCGGATGCTGACGATTGCCTTCTTCCACTTGCGCGTGTAGCCCATTCGGCGAGCGGCGCCCAGCCGTCGCGGTTTCGGCTTGACCCACATCGTCCGAACCTGCAAGACATCCACGCCATAGAGCGCCTTCAGAGCGTTCTTGATGTCAATCTTCGTCGCATCGCCCGCCACTTCAAACAGATACTGATTCTGATTGAACCGAAGCATCGTGCCTTTCTCGGTAATCAGCGGGCGGATAATCACTTGAGCGGGATGTTTCATCAGGACCACACCTCCTCCATCTTGGCGATTGCGGAACGGGTGGCAATCACTTTGCGGGCAGGAA
>JBDNDR010000349.1:0-2750 GCA_046718995.1 Fimbriimonadales bacterium | reverse complement strand
GGACGGAGAAGACGCGCGCCTACGAACAAGCCCGCGCCCAGCAACTGGTGGGACGCGTCTCGCCGATTGCTTTAGAGCGTGCGCCTCTACCTGACCGCCCAATTGCACCGCGCCCTGTTCTCTATACAACCGTATTGGCGACGCTCGGGCTGATGGTTGGAACGCTTATGGCGATTGTGCGGGCGACGCGTTCTCGCCGACTGACCGACCGCTGGGAAGTGGAACGGCTCTTGGGGGTGCCCGTGTTGCTGGAGGTGCAGTCTTCCGACTCGGAACGGGCCTTGCCGATGGCGTTTTGGGCGATGCGTTCCGCAGGTGGGGGTGAACTGTGGCATACCGCGGTTGTGGTACCGATTGACCAAGACCCAGAATCGCAGAGAGTCGCTCAGCGTCTTACCCAGATAGCGAGTGGTGTCTGGGAGCAATCGGTGGAGAAGACGAACTTGCCCGATGTGGTTCAGCAGAATGGGGCGCTGCGATTGCAGATGGCACAGCCTGAATCGAACTCTAAGGAGCTGGTTTCTGCGGAGCGTATGGTGCTGGTCTGCCATCGGGGCTACGAACTGCAAGACGCGTTGTTGAACTCCCTACAGTTGGCACGCAATCATATTGTTGGGGTCATCTTAGTCGGTCAGGAGGCGAAGCGATGAGACAGTGGCTCCTGAGCTGGTTGCTGGTCGTGGTGGCAGGTTTGCCCCTCTGGGCGAACGATGAGTTGGAGTATGTGTTGGATACAGGCGATGTGCTTTCCGTGGTGGTGCTTCGGCACGAGCAGTTCAGCGGGGAGTACACAGTACCCCCCAACGGTCGGGTGGTGTTCCACGGTGTTGGGGAGTTGCCCGTGCGAGGGCTGACCTTAGCCCAGTTGACCGAACAGCTCCGCACGCGTTTGCAAGAGCGTCTCAGGAACCCTGAGGTCACGGTTTCGCTCAAAACGGCACGCCCGCCGCTCGCCTTCGTCGAGGGTCAAGTGAACAAGCCCGGTGCCTATCCTGTTCAGCCGGGCTGGCGCGTGTTTGAGCTGATTGCCTCGGCGGAGGGTCTTAAAGTGCCCCCAGAGCGCGCCCAAGCGTTGCTCATTCGCGGGGAGGCGATTATCCCTCTTGATTTGTCGGCGTTGTATCACAAAGGGGAACCCTCAGCGAACTTGCCCATCCGTCCTGGCGATAAAATCACGGTACAACTCAAACCCACCTTGCAGGTCACGGTCACGGGCGAGGTCAAAAAGCCGGGCATCTACAGCGTTGACGAGGGTGCTGGAGTGCTTCAAGCGTTGGCGCAAGCGGAAGGGGTCACCGACTTCGCCAAGCTGCGCGACGCCGTGATCGACAGAAGCGGGAGTTATCTACGGGTTGACCTCTATGAGGCGATGGTGCTTGCCAAGCCGGAGGCGAACCGCCCTCTGCAAGATGGGGATGTAGTGGTCGTGCCGAGAAACTTGAGCCGATTTGCGATTGTGGGGCAGGTCAATCAGGCGGGCTACTACACCCTCCCTGAAGGGCAACCGCTCCTGCTTTCCGACGCCATTGGAATGGCGAAGGGCGTCACGACGCGGGCACAAACCTCGTCTGTCTATATCCTGCGAATGCGGGGGGAACAGATAGAGCGCATCAGGGTACCGTATCTCCAATTTCTTCGAAGGGGTGACCCGAAGGGCAATCCCCCCATCTTAGAGGGGGATGTGGTGTTCGTGCCCGAAGCGAACCGAGTCGACCTGAACCAAATCCTCTCGGCAGTCACAATTCTCAGTATCGCCGATCGGCTGGGTTGGGTCAATTAGCGGGTAGAATCGGTTTATGCAGTTCCAGTCGTTGGGGGTTCTGCTCTGGCTTGTGCCAGTCGCAGGGTTCATTATCCTGCTCTATCTGCTGAAGGTGCGTCGGCGCGAGGTGCGAGTGCCAGCGCGGTTTCTGTTCCCGCCTATCACGACCGATGTGCGTGCGAATGCGCTCATCCAAAAGCTGCGCCCGAACCTGCTGATGTTCCTTCAGATTCTCCTTGCGCTGTTGGCACTGCTGGCGTTGGCGCGTCCGATGATGCTGGCGAAAGGGCTACCCGGTCAATCGGTGGTGGTGATCGACACCTCTGCCAGCATGGGCGCGCAGGAAGGCACAACGACTCGTTTTGAGCAAGCACGGGCGGAACTGCGCACACTTATCCGAGACCTGAACCCTTCGGAGCAGATGGCGATTGTAGAGGCAGGAACGCAGGTGCGGGTGGTTGCCCCCCTCACCAACGACAAGCAGAAGCTGCTCCGCGCTGTAGAGAACCTAAGAGTGAGTCAGACCGCCAACACGCTGGATGAAGCACTCCGCCTCGCCTCGGCTCTGGTGGGGAAAAGCGAGCAGGGACGAATCGTGCTGATGTCGGATGGGGCATTCCCACCTGTTAGCGATTTTTCTGCCGGCACGGCGAAACTCCAGTTCCGCTCGTTCGGGAGCAATCGCGAGAATCTGGCAATCGTGGCGATGGATGTCCAAGAGACCGCACGCGGCTGGGAATGGTTTGTGAACCTACGCAACTTCGGAACACAGGACGCCAAAACGGTTCTGGAGTTCTATGCGGGGGGCAAACTGGTGGATGCGCGCGAGGTTCGCGTTCCCGCTGGGCAGAGCACAGGGCAGACGCTCACTTTGGCGCAGATTGCCGAACCGCTGGAGGTTCGGATGGATGCCGACGACGCACTGGATGCCGACAATCGCGCCTACCGAGTCGGTGCTACCCAGCGCCCGAAACGCGTGCTGATTGTG
>JBDNDR010000348.1:0-2752 GCA_046718995.1 Fimbriimonadales bacterium | reverse complement strand
CCTCTGACGAACGCACTGCCTTAGACCGCCTCCTTCAGCAACCCGACTTGGAGACGCTTGTGGCTTGGGATGCCTATCTCGGCGAACGGTTCGCCGAGTGCGCGCAGGCACTCATCCAGCAGGCTCCGGAGGTGGACTTCATCGGCTCGCACGGGCAGACCCTCTGGCATGCGCCCAGCACTACCGTGCAGGGACGCTCGGTGCGCAACACGCTCCAGATTGCTCAGCCCGATGTGATTTTCGCACGAACGGGCATCCCAGTGGTGGGCGATTTTCGCACGCGCGATATGGCGCTCGGCGGTCAAGGTGCGCCCCTTGTGCCCGTTGTGGACTGGCTCCTGCTCCATCATCCATCCGAAGCCCGTGCCACGCTCAATATCGGTGGGATAGCCAACCTGACCATCCTGCCTGCAGGTAGCACGCCCGAAGCCATCTGGGCGTTTGATACCGGTCCGGGCAACACGCTCTTAGACAGCGTCGTGCAGACCCTCACCGAGGGCAGATTGACCTATGACCCCAACGGCTCCCTCGCCGAGGCGGGACAGGTTCATCCCACCCTGCTGGAACGGCTCCTCAGCGTGGAGTACCTCCAGCTGCCACCGCCCAAATCCACAGGGCGAGAGCAGTTCAACCTGCATCTGCTGGATAGGCTCTACCCAGCGTGGCGGAGCCTGAGTTTGGAAGACCTCTCAACAACGCTCGCTGAGTACACCGCCCAAACTATCGCCGAGGCACTGAAACGATGGGTTCTATCCGATGTGCCAATCCAGCGGCTGATTGCGTCGGGGGGTGGGGTGCATCATCGGTTCCTGTGGGGACGGTTGCGAGACCTGCTTCCCCCTTCCATCACGCTCCACACATCCGCTGAGTTCGGAATCGACCCCGATTACAAAGAGGCGGTCGCCTTTGCGGTGCTGGCAGACTGCTACCTGCTGGGTGAGCCGGTCTCGTTCCCCACAAGCACCGGGGTCAGCCGTCCGGCGAGACTCGGCAAGTTATGTGTGGGCTAACTTCTCAGGTACACTCTAACTGGCGATGAAACGGTACTACATCACAACGCCGATTTACTATGTCAACAGCGTGCCCCACATCGGCACCGCGCTCACAACGATTGTGGCGGATGCCTGCGCACGCTACCAGAAGCGTCGTGGACGCGCGGTCTACTTCCTCACGGGCACCGACGAAAACGCGCCCAAAGTGCATCGGGTCGCCCAAGAAAAAGGTATCCCCACTCAGGCATTTGTAGATCAGATGGCGGAAGAGTTCGAGCAGACTTGGCGCGCACTCCACATAGAATACGATGTGTTCATGCGCACAACCGAAGAGCGCCACAAACGCACCGCCACCGAAGTGTTCCGACGCCTACGCCAGCAGGGCGACATCTACGAAGGGCGTTACGAGGGCTGGTACTGCGTGTCTTGTGAGACCTTTTTCGCGCTCAACAAGGTGAGCGAGGAACGCACCTGCCCCGATTGTGGGAAACCGCTGGAGTATCGCAACGAGCCATGCTACTACTTCCGACTCTCCGCCTACACTGAACGCCTGCGCGAACATATCCTGAACCACCCCCACTTTATCCAGCCCGAGGTGCGACGCAACGAGACGCTCGGCTTCATGGCGGAGGGATTACAGGATGTCGCCGTCAGCCGCAGTGGAACCGATTGGGGCATCCCTGTACCCGATGACTCCTCGGGGGCGGTCATCTATGTCTGGTTTGACGCCCTGCTGAACTACCTCACTGCGACCGACTGGTTAGACCGAGGCGACGCCTATCTGGATACATGGCCCCCCGACCTTCAGCTGATGGGGAAGGACATCCTACCGCGCTTCCACGCCACCATCTGGCCCGCGATGCTGATGGCGTTGGGGCTACCCCTGCCCGAGCGACTTTATGGGCACGGCTGGTGGATTGTCAACAAGCAGAAAATGTCTAAATCGCTGGGCAATGTCTATGCCCCGTTGGAGGTCGCGCAAACCCTGAGCGAGAACGCCGGTTGTGAACTGCCCTACGCGGTAGACGCGTTCCGCTACTACATGCTACGCGAGATGCCCACCGACTCCGATGCCGAGTTCAGCCTGCAGGGCTTTGAAACGCGCTATAACGGCGATTTGGCGAACGACTTGGGCAACCTCATCCACCGCACCCTCTCGATGCTCCATCGCTACTTCGGTGGACGGGTGCCTGATGGCGCACGCGTCGACGACGCGCTCGCCCACCTGTTCGTTCAGCAAGCCACACGCACCGCAGAAGCCTACGAAGCTGTGGATTTCCCACGCGGGCTGAGCGAAGCGTGGGCAATCATTAGCGCAGTCAACCGCTACTACGACGAGCAAGCCCCGTGGAGCCTCATCAAGCAAGGCGAAACTCAACGCGCGGGGCAAGTGCTGTACGCAGGATTAGAGGCGGTTCGGGTGCTTAGCGTGCTGGTCGAGCCAATTATGCCCCAAGTTGCACGAGAGATTGCGCGTTTGCTCAACCTGGACGCGGTGCCCGATTGGAACGCCACCAGCCAGGTAGGGGCAATCCCTGTGGGGCACCCTCTGCAAGAGCCAAAGCCTATCTTCCCGCGCTTACAGCCAAAAGCCAGCCCCACAGCCACCCCAGAACCCACCACGCCTCAACCGAAGCGCCAGCAAGAGAACCACATCACATTGGAACAGTTTCAACGCTTGAAAATCCGGGTGGCAACCGTGCGCTCGGCAGAGCCGATTCCCAACACGAACAAGCTACTCAAACTCACGGTGGAGCTTG
>JBDNDR010000347.1:0-2757 GCA_046718995.1 Fimbriimonadales bacterium | reverse complement strand
CTGGCGGATGTTTTGCCGAGCAAGCGATTCAGGAACACCTAACTGAACTGCACGCTGGACGCAATAGTCCACCATTTCGGGCTGGATGTCATAAAGACGGATGTGGCTCTCGAAAAAGTCCGCCCGCTCGGCAGGCTCAATCTGTTCCAGCAGGGGAAAAATCAGGTTGCCCTTCCCTGCGAACAGGTCGACCCATCGGTAGCGGCGCAAGTAGGGAACCAACTCAGGAAGAATGTAGGTCTCGAAAATCCGAGCTGGCGTAAGATGTTCGCCATAAGCCCGTCGCCGTCTCCGAATGAGCGCCCCTTCCATAATCGGGATTCTACCTCACGGTATAATTGAGGCGATGACAAATGACCCACTCGTAATCGCAGGGAAAACCTTCCAATCCCGTCTGATGGTGGGCACGGGCAAGTATCCCGACACCGAGACGATGCTCCGAGCGATTGAAGCCTCAGGTGCCGAGATTATCACGGTTGCCCTGCGCCGAATTGATTTGGACGCTCCCAAACGCTCCATCTTGGACGATATTGACTGGACACGCTACCAAATCCTTCCCAACACGGCGGGTTGTCGTACTGCTGAGGAGGCAATCCGTGTTGCGCGCCTTGCCCGTGCGATGGGGCTGGGCGATTGGGTCAAGGTGGAAGTGGTACCCGACCCGAAATACCTCCTGCCCGACCCGATAGGCACCTACGAAGCCTGCAAGGTGCTGGTGGAGGAAGGGTTCGTGGTGCTACCCTATATCAATAGCGACCCGGAACTGGCGAAGCGGCTGGAGGCACTCGGTTGCGCAACGGTGATGCCCCTCGCTGCACCGATTGGCACAGGGCAGGGATTCAGTGCCGGTTTAGAGCCTATCCGCATCATCGTGGAGCAATGCAATGTGCCTGTGGTGGTGG
This sequence comes from Fimbriimonadales bacterium, assembly GCA_046718995.1. Taxonomy (GTDB): domain Bacteria; phylum Armatimonadota; class Fimbriimonadia; order Fimbriimonadales; family GBS-DC; genus CAKZQI01. The sequence goes on along the minus strand of JBDNDR010000347.1, from coordinate 1,855 downwards.
ATGCGGGGCTGGGCGTACCTTCCGACGCGGCTATCGCGATGGAGCTGGGCTGTGATGCCGTGCTCATCAACACGGCGATTGCCAAAGCGAACGACCCCGTTCGGATGGCAGAGGCGTTCCGACTGGGCGTGGAAGCCGGGCGCAAAGCGTACCTGGCAGGGCGCATCCCGAAACTCCCTTACGCCTCCGCTTCCAGTCCCGTAGAAGGGGTTGTGCGCTCGTAGATGAAGTCCCCAATCCCTGAGCGGGTGCTGATGTTGGTTCTGCCTTGGACGCCCGGCACGCAAGCAGAACAGACCCTGCAGATTGCCGAGCAGGCGCTCGAAGGTGGGGTCAACTGGGTCGTATTGCGTATTCGCGGTCTGCCCCCGACAGCCTGCACCGAGGTGGCGTATGCGCTTCGCTCGCTCACTCATGCTTGCCGTGTGTTGTTTTCGGTCAACCCCTACCCGGCGGTGGCGGAGTGGGTCGGGGCAGAAGGAGTTCATCTTCCTGAATCGGCTCCACCGTTTACCTCTGGCGAGTTGCTCGTTGGGCGTTCGGTTCACTCGGTAGAGGTGGCGCAACGATTTAGCCGTGAAGGAGCCGACTATCTCTTGGTGGGGCATATTTACGAAACTGCCACCCACCCCGACGAACCTGCGCGTGGGCTTACTTTGATTCGGACGATTCGCGCCGAGGTGCCCCTACCTCTGATTGCGATTGGGGGCATCACTCCCGAGCGCGTCGGCGAGGTGCTCCAGGCGGGAGCACGAGGCGTGGCAGTGATGTCTGGCATCACACAATCGCCCGACCCCAAACGCTCAGCACTTGCCTACGCTGAGGCTCTGGGAATCGAATCTACAGGCGCCTGAGTTCGGTGCCTTGATAGTAGGCAGAGAGGATTTGACGAAAATCTTGCCCTTCCAGTGCGCGTCCCTGAGCGCCCCACTGACACAGCCCTGCCCCGTGCCCGTAGCCCTGCCCTGTGAGCTTCCATCCCTGCCGAGTGGGTTGCACCTCGAAGCGGGGGCTACGCACGACGGTAGTGCCCAACTGGTTGCGGAACTCGGCGCCCGATAAGACCATCGTGGCGCGCTGTCCTCGCAGTCTTAACATTTGCACATGCTGACTGGGCGCTCGTTGGACAACCTCAATCGCAGTGACCTTACCCAGTCGTGGAAAGAGGCTCTGCAAGCGTTCCTGCGTCAGTTCCAGCTCCCACCGCCAGTTCGGAGCGATTCGGCAGTAGGGTTGCCCTCGTGGTGGGGCATCGGGAGCACCTCGTAGGGGCGGCAAGGCACGCGCGCCGGGCATCACCACTTCAATCGGAGCGGTGTGTCCACCACAGCTGGACGAATAGACCGCGTCCAAGACTTGCCCCGCCACCCAAAGCACAGTGCTTTCGGTTGCGTCCACCGCCTGATTCGTCAGGGGATGTTCCGCATCGACCCCACCATACACTTGACAGGGGGCGTGGTCGCAGAGGTCGTAGCCCCACTCACGGAATCGGTTGAGCCTGCGGAAGGTGAACGAGCGCACGGCAATCGCTTGGGCTTTGAGCGTCTCCAGATGGAAGCGCACGGGCATCTCGCGGGGCAAAACCGCTTTCAGATAGTCGTCGAAGCGCACCCAGTTGATAGTCAGCAGCTTGCCCTCACGGATTGTCCATTCTAAATGTCCGCGATAGCGTCGGAGGGTGTCGGGTTTGGTACCGACCGCCACGAATCCACCTGCCTCTGCCATCGCGACCAAACGTGGGGACTCGACCGAACGCCCCGCTCCCTCCGCAACATAGCGGTCACCCACCTGCACAATCCGCCAGACGGAGTTGGGAGGCGACTCGCCCAGGATCCGTCCTGTATCGGGGTCTACG
>JBDNDR010000346.1:0-2767 GCA_046718995.1 Fimbriimonadales bacterium | reverse complement strand
CCGAAACCATACGATGCTGTTGTACGAATGAGCGCAGGCTGGCACGCGCCTCTTCGCGATGTTCCTTCTCGGTGAAGAGGAGCGGGATGTTCAGAATCGTTTTGCGCTGGCGCACACTGAAGACTAAGATTGCCACCAAGAAGGTAATTCCGAACACACGCACCAACGCCGCCCCCCAGCCCCATCCCATGTCAGCCAAGAGGTCTGCCAGCATCTGGGCTACGCCGAAGATGAAAATCCCGATAAGGGTTTCGTGTTGGTAGAGGAGCAGAAGGAGTTTCATCATCCAGATTTCGCAATTTTCACTGCCAGCCCCCACGCACGCGCCTTGTCGATACCCTTCAGAGGGGTGTTCCACTGGTTCCAGACCCTGCGCAGTTCATGATAATATCTTTGCGTTTTCTTGCTACGCTCGGGGGGGTTATCTGCCATCGTGTCAAGGTATTTTTTCACCGCATCCTCATCACAGTCTTTGAACAGATAGTAGTCCTTGAGCTTTTCCGCCTCGCCCAAGTCGGTTTGAGTCCGCCGAAGCTCTTTTGCCAATTTCTCTGCCTCTCGGTTGATGGTATCCCAATCCACCATAGCACTCCCCTCCTCAATAGGGTTCGTCTGGTGCGGTTTCGCCTAACCCTGCTGGGTCGTAGATACTGGCGAGTTCTGCTAACTGTTCCTCCAGCAGAAGCCCGTCCTCTAAAGCGGTTTGGCAGAGCGTCTGCAAGGTGTTTTGCAGGTCTTCCTCTGTGAGTCGTTGGGCACTCATCGCTCCCAACCGCCCCACCTGTCGCACCGACTGGTTTCCTTGAAGCAGGATAAGCGCCTGCAGATGAACCTGTACGCTCCCCAGCCCCACCGGCTTGCCAGCACCGACTTTGATAGGAAACGGGTGGTTTGGGTTCAGACCTAACGCTGTAATCAATAGCCCCAACTCACCGTTTGCGAGGTTGTGAAAGTGGATACGGCATGGAATGCGCACGCCACGCTTGACCAACGCCCGACTGTCGGGTCCTGTGGCGGGTTCATAATGGTAGTACACTTTGCGTCCTAAGAGTTGCCCTTGCGGGTCGAGGTAGCAGGAGGGTAATGTTTTCGCCCCGCGTGCTGGCGTCCACAAAATCGGCGTCCCGAATCGTGCTAATGAACCAGAAGGCACTAAAGCGTCTTCAAAACTCAGCTGCCCCTGATAGTCCTGCGCGCCGAAGAGCCGGCATGCAGGACACAGGTCGGGCGGTTTGCAGGGGCTGAATCGCTGGGGTACCGTTTTGCGCGTCATCCCACTGACTACACGCACGCACGAAGGTGAGAGAGCCTCCACAAGCGAGCGTATCGCCCCCTTCAACGAGGAACCGGGCAACACATAAGTGCGCTTCACACCACTATCCCCATGTTTGCGAATAGATGATTGCAGCGATGCGAGAACCTCTTGTCCCCCAGCAGACACAAAGTCCATAAACCCCGACGCCACATGGACGGGGGTTAGAGTCTTCAACTTCAGCTCAAGCCACCCTGTGAGGCAATCCGAGTGGTAGGCACTCTGACCTTTCACTCGCTCGCGCTTAGGGGAACCCTCTGGGAACGGCACAAAGTCATATGGTTTCTCTCCGTTCGGCATGGCGTTATACCTCCAACTTCAGATAGTGTGGGTAATCGGTGACCACGCGCATATACCGCGTGTAGACGAGGCGCGCCGTGGTCGGCTCCAGATAGTGTTTCACGATGGCGACGACACGATGGGAGCGGGGCACAGGCATCCCATACTGGAAAGTGCGCGGATAGGCGACCTCTACCAAAGTGGTCTCGTCAGTTTCCTGACCGCGCTCGCCAATCAGCAGGTGGCGCGACTCCTCAGCCGCATACTCGCCAACAAGGCTCCAACCATCAGGGGGTGTCTGAGACATTTCCGTCAAGAGGAGTGCCTCGTAGCCGTCCCCGACTCGGATGAGGCGTATCTCTGCTTGGGGCGAGAAGAGCACTAAACAGTCCCACGATTCGTCAGGGAGTATTCCTGCAAAGGGCTGGGGGAGGCTCATCTGCGTCTCGTTCCAGCCGAACCAACGGAGTTCCGTTTCCGCAAGTCCTAACTCCTGCCACAGGCGGTAGCCCTCAGGAGCCTCCACACGCCGGGCGTAGACCTTACCTTGCATCCGTAGCGACCTCCTGAACCCACCGCGTCACAGCACTTTCCAGAACCGTTCGGATTTGCTGTTCATCTTTACTGGTCAGCACATGGTAGATGCTCTCACGCTTCACATCCAGCGGGTTAGAAAGTTCCAGTCGGTCATTCTGAGGGAGCTGATAATCACGAACAACCTCTGAGTCTGCCAGCGCACCTATGCCAAGCAGTGAACCGTTGAGAGGCTTAGAGAAGCGCAGGTGCATAGAGTCGTAGCGGATTAAAACACGCCCTAACCCACGCGACTTCGCATGCCCCAGAGCCACCAGTCCATCCCCGATGTCCAACAGCACCGCAGCGAGCAGACCTAACTGACCGATAGTGAAATTGCGCACCACCAACTTCCCGATAAACACGGCGCTGGTGACCACCTCCATCTGGAACGGACCGACGGCGACCGCACCCGTCACGCGGTCAATCGCGACGCCATAGCGGGTCTCGGTCAGCGGTTCCAGTCTCCGATATGGGTACAGGTCGCCCACTTGAATGCGCGAGGCGATACCCGTGTTCCCAAACAGCTTACACGCATAGCACGAACAGAGGTAGAGTTCGGTGGCAGATGCCTTGCGCTCATCAACCCCGCGTTGCCTGAGG
>JBDNDR010000345.1:0-2769 GCA_046718995.1 Fimbriimonadales bacterium | reverse complement strand
GCCATAAAACCTGCAAGTTTTACGGGCGTCTAAACTCTCGGAATGCGAGCGCGTGTTCGGGGCTTCACTCTGGTCGAACTCCTAACGGTCATCGGCATCATTGCGATTCTGACGGCGATTCTGCTCCCCGTGCTGTTCAACGCACGCTTGGGCGCCCAGCGCACGGTCTGTATCTCCAATCTTCGCCAAGTGGGGCTGGCGGTGCGTATGTATCGTGAGGATTATGCGGAGCTCCCCCCTTACCTCTCGGCGGTGCGAACCTATGTGGGCGATGTGCGGGTCTTCATCTGCCCACGCGACCCCAAAGCCGGACAGCACTCGGTGGAGAACACCCTCGGCGACGCATTCCGACTGGAAGGCAACTACTATCTGCCATCGGGCGTGAGCTATACCTATGTACCGAACTGGGCAATTGCACGGATGCTCGGCTGGTGGCAAGCCGGACCGCCGTTCGGGGACGGGAAGTGGGGCGAGCTGACCCCGCTCTCCGAATGCCACTGGCACTGGGCAGGACAGTTCCGCCCCACTTGGCAGACCGACCGCGTGAGTCAAGGGCGCGGCTGGATCCTCATTCTGACTCTCAATGGGGCGGTGCGCCGCATCCGTGCCGAAACCCCACCCGAAGAGTTCTCCCCTGAACGCTACTATTAGACGCTTCTGGAGTCTATCATAGAGAGGTATAATGCCGAAGGCGAGGTTAATTATGAGACGCATTAGCTGGATTATCGGACTCGGGTTATTGTGGGTGTGGGCGATTGCTGACACTTCCAGCGTTTCTATCAGCAATCTCCAATCGCATGTCCGCATACTGGCGTCGCCCGAAATGGAAGGGCGACTCTCGCATATGCCGGGTGGACACAAAGCGGCGGACTATATTGCGCGTATGTTCGAATCGTACGGTCTGGAACCGAAGGGCACCGATGGCTACTTCCAAGATTTTGAGGTCACGATTGGGTTCAAGCCCGGTGCGAACAACCGCTTGCGCATCGTGCCCCAGCGCGGCACGGCTTGGAACGCGCCTGCGGAAGGGTTCCGCCCGGTGAACTTGTCGGATAACAAAGAGGTCTCGGGTGAGGTCGTGTTCGTGGGCTACGGGATTTCGGTTCCCGACGCGGGCTACGATGACTACGCCACCGTGGATGTCAAGGGCAAGGTGGTCGCTTTCTTGCGTGGCGCGCCGCAGTGGGACGAGGTCAGCCCAGAGGTTCAGCGGGCAGGTCGGCTTGCGAATAAGGTACGAACCGCTGTGGAGAAGGGAGCGGTCGGGATTTTGGTGCTGAACGCGCCCGACAACGACCGCCTGCTCCCGCTAGGAATGCGCGGGCGTACCCCTGCGGCGGGGGTGGCGATTCTCAACCTCACCACGCAAACCGCAGACCGACTGCTTCGTCCGGCGAACCTCACTGTGGCGGAGGCAATCAAACAGATTAGTGAAAAGCGCACACCCATCAGCCGAGCGATTGAGGGCATCCGTGTGGAGATGTCTGCATCGCTGGAGCCGAACCGAGGGACTGCACGCAATGTGATTGGCTTCGTGCCCGGCAACGACCCCAACCTGCGCAACGAAGTGATTGTGGTCGGGGCGCACTATGACCACCTCGGCTACGGCGAGGTCGGTTCGCTCGCTCCAGAGCCGGGCGACATCCACTATGGCGCTGACGACAACGCCTCAGGGACGGCAGGCGTGATGGAACTCGCACGACTGATTGCCCAGAACCGCGAAAAGCTGGGGCGCAGTGTGCTGTTCATCGCCTTCTCGGCAGAGGAGATAGGCTTGGTGGGCGCGGACTATTTCCTGCGCAACTGCACCGTCCCCGTAGAGAGCATCGTGGCGATGTTCAACTTCGACATGATTGGTCGCTCCAACGGCGGGCGGGTCAGCATCAGTGGAGTAGGCACTTCTGCCGACTGGGAGCCAATCTTGCGTGCGGCTCAAGTGGATGGTCTACAAGCCCAACTGCAAGCCAGCGCCAGTGGCGGAAGCGACCACGCGGTGTTCATTCGGCGAAACATCCCTGCGGTCTTCTTCTTCACTGGGATGCACCCCGACTACCACCGCCCGTCGGACACTTGGGACAAGATTAACTATGAAGACCAAGCACGCATCGTGGCGATGGCGGAGCGTGCTATTTATGCGGTCTCCACACGCCCTCAGCGCATGACCTTCACGCGTCCCGCCCAGCCCCAGCAAACGCAGGGCAATCGTGGCTTTCGGGTACGGATTGGGCTGGTGCCCGAATACAGCGAGGGACAAGGCGTGTTGCTGGGTGGCGTGGTGGCTAACTCACCTGCGGAGCGCGCTGGACTCAAAGCGGGCGACCGTATCCTCGCCGTTGCAGGACAGCGGGTGAACAATATCGAGGAGCTGACCGCCCTCTACGAGAAGATGGAGCCGGGCAAGCCTGTGGAGTTCACCATCCTGCGCGAGGGCAAAGAGATGAAGGTGCAGGTGACCCCAGCGGCGCCTCAGGAGTAGCGCGCTCGGGGCATGTAAGCCTCTGTTGAAACCCTCTACCCCCGCCCCTCTTTGCCAGCAGAGAGGGGCGGGAGTATTTATCGCCTCCTGATTGACGGCTGACTATTTCCTCACTCTGAGAAACCCCGCACCCTCACCCTGAGCGGAGCGAAGGGTCTCGATGAGATGCTTCACTGCGTTCAGCATGACGGAGTGGGGGCGTTCCTGGCGAGAGCATTCCCGCGTTACCCTGAGCGGAGCGAAGAGTCTTGATGAGATGCTTCACTGCGTTCAGCAGACGGGAGCGGGGGCGT
>JBDNDR010000344.1:0-2770 GCA_046718995.1 Fimbriimonadales bacterium | reverse complement strand
CACCGAGTCGCCCATCCGTTGCGGTGCCAGGCTCTCCAGCAGGCGCGGTAGGTTCTCGCGCTCGTTGCGCGCAGGGATAAGCACGCTGAGGGTGGGCAGATTGCCATCGCATTCCCCAGCCCGCCCCAACCGACGCTTGCGCCAATACAACAGGTTCAGCACCAGAATCGCCGCCTGTACCATTAGCACCGCCAAGATGAACCCACCCAGTACTGGCACGGTCTGCATCGCCTCTCAATCGTCCCGCTTTTTGAGGGCACTCTCCAGCTCAGCGACACGCTTGACCAGTTCGGGCAGTTTATATAAGTGCGCTAACACCTGAAGCCACTCGCGATGGGGAATAGCGGGCGTGCCCCAATAGACCCCGCCCGGCGGTAGGCTCTTGGAGACCCCACCCTGTGCGCCCACAACGACCCCCTTACCAATCCGCACATGGTCTTTCACGCCGACCTGACCCGCCAGAATCACATAGTCCTCCAGCACCGTACTGCCTGCAATGCCCACCTGAGAGACCAGCAGGCAGTGTTCGCCCACCTGCACATTGTGAGCCACCTGAACCAGATTGTCTATCTTGGTGCCCTTGCCGATGCGGGTCTCGCCCGTAGTGGCACGGTCAATCGTGGTGTTGCATCCGATTTCTACATCGTCTTCTATGACCACCGTGCCGATTTGGGGAATCTTGTGGTGGACGCCCTCGTGTTGGACATAGCCGTAGCCGTCGCCACCGATGACCACGCCCGGATGCAGGATAACCCGTTGACCCACGCGCACCCGCGCCATCAGGGTACAGTGGGGATAGAGAACCGTGTCGTCCCCGACCTCCACCTCGTCCCCGATATAGCAGAAGGGGTAGACCTTGACCCGATTGCCCAACTTGACACGGTTGCCCAGCACCACATAGGGCATCAGAGCGACCTCATCACCCAGCTCACACTCCTCGCCCATCACGACGGTCGGATGCACTCCTGCGGACGGGTGTGCCAGCGGATTGTAGAGTGCCAAGATGTGTGCCATCGCCCAGCGCGGGTTCGGGTGGAGCAGGAACGAGCGGTTGGAATCGGTAGGCAGGTTCAGTCCCGAACGGGTGAGGATGGCGCTTGCGGGCGAGTCGAGTGCCTGTTTGAGACGACGCTCATCTTCTGCGAAGGTCAGCCCACCCGGCGGTACATCTTCGATTCCGCCCACTGCGCTGATGGAAAGGTCTGGATTGCCCCGCACGACGCCCTGAACGCGCTCTGCCAACTCTACAAGCCGATAGGTAGCCATCGGCATAATGATAGCACACGGGGCGTTCCGTTTAGATAGGCTCAGCCCAAAGCACTGGCGACGCGTGCATTCACAACCTGTCCCCCGTGGGTCACCAGCGTCTCGTTGGCGATGGCGTCCTCGTGGTTGGGGTCAGGTGTAGGGAGCATAGTCACCTTACTCAAGTGCGCCACCAGGTTGTACAGGTTGCGTGCATAGAGCAGGCTGGCATCGGACGGCACGGTCGCGGGCAGGTTCATCGCGCCCACAATCACCACATCCCGATAGTAGCGCACGGGTAGCCCGAAAATGCGTTCGGGGTGGTCGGGGTCGCTGGGGGTCAGCTCGCAGTTGCCCCCATACTCGGCGGTCAGGTCGATGATGACCGTTCCGGGGCGCATCTGCTCCACCACCGACTGTGGGATGAGCAGGGGAGCGCGCTTACCGGGCACCGCCGCCGTTGTGATAATCACCTCCTGCCGAATCAGGTGCTCGCCAAGCAGTTGCTGTTGGCGTCGGAGCGTCTCTTCCTCCAGCGCACGGGCATAGCCACCGGATGCCTCCGCTTGCTGAACCTCCAGCGGAATCTCAATGAACTTCGCGCCCACGCTCTCCACCTGGTCGCGGGTGGCAGGGCGGACATCGTAGCCTTCCACCGCAGCGCCAAGCCGTTTCGCGGTCGCCATCGCCTGAAGCCCTGCCACGCCCGCGCCAATCACGAACACGCGTGCCGGCGAAATCGTGCCCGCCGCCGTCATCAGCAGGGGGAACATAGAGGGGAGTAGGCTTCCTGCCAGCAGGACTGCCTTATAGCCCGCCACCGTCGCCATCGAGGAAAGCGCATCCATGTTTTGGGCGCGGGTGATACGCGGAATCAGCTCCATCGCAAAGACGCTCACGCCACGCTCGGCTAACTGCGCCACATACTGCGGTCGGAACAGCGGCTCCACGAAGCCAATCAGGATCTGCCCTTCTCGGAAGAGGGGGAGGTCATCTGCAAACAGGGTGGGATTGGCGCCTGCCGTGCGCACAGCGAGTAAGAGGTCCGACTCGGCGAACACCGCTTCGCGTGAGGGTAGGATGCGTGCGCCTGCCTCCTCGTAGGCGCGGTCGGGGAAAAACGCTCCCGCTCCCGCGCCCGCCTCTATCACCACTTCATGCCCCAGCTTGCGGTAGAGTTCTATTAGGCTCGGCACCACCGCAACTCGGCACTCGCCCGGATAACGCTCCCTCAACACACCGATTCGCATACCTCTATTTTACTCCAGACAGACCACCCGTCCCCTCGAGCAATACCCCACCCCGTCACCCTGAGCCAGTCCCCTTTTCGTCACCCTGAGCGGAACGAAGGGTCTTGTTGAGATGCTTCGCTGCGCTCAGCATGACGGGAGTGGGGGTTTTTGCCGCGAGAGTTTCCCCGTCACCCTGAGCGGAGCGAAGGGTCTTGTTGAGATGCTTCGCTGCGCTCAGCATGACGGCGTGGGATGTTCAGCATGACGGCGTGGGGTGTTGGGTATGGCGGGTG
>JBDNDR010000343.1:0-2809 GCA_046718995.1 Fimbriimonadales bacterium | reverse complement strand
TTTGAGATGCTTCGCTGGCGCTCAGCATGACGGGGTAGGTCTTGGGGTAGAGTGCGTCCATGCCGTCACCCTGAGCCGCAGGCGAAGGGTCTTGTTGAGATGCTTCGCTCCGCTCAGCATGACAGGGTAGGTCTCGGGGTAGAGTGCGCCCATGCCGTCACCCTGAGCCGCAGGCGAAGGGTCTCAGTGAGATGCTTCGCTCCGCTCAGCATGACGGGGTAGGTCTTGGGGTAGGGTGCGCCCATGCCGTCACCCTGAGCCGCAGGCGAAGGGTCTCAGAGATGCTTCGCTGGCGCTCAGCATGACGGGGGTGGGGTCTGTTCAAACTCCCTTCTCCGTTTACGGAGCGGGGCTGGGGTGAGGTGAAAACAGAGATGCTTCGCTGGCGCTCAGCATGACGGGGGTGGGAGCGCTCAGCATGACGGGGGTGGGGTCTGTGCCGACTCCCCTCTCCGTTTACGGAGAGGGGCAGGGGGGTGAGGTGAAAATGCCCTACCCGCAGAGGGTTCGCTTGCGAACCATCCCTACTGAGACACCGGTTCCAGCTCCGCCTGCTTGCCCGCAAAGATGTCCCGCACAATCTCGTCCACATCCACCTCCTCGATCGTGATGTCGTGGACGGGCAGGGTTTGGAGCACCTCGCTGGCGATGCGACTGACCTGCTCGCGTGGCACTTCCAAAAGCGCCTCGTGGTTCTCAAACCGCACAATCCGCCCGAACGGATGGAGGCTCTCAGGCGCAACGGGGGTCTCAAACTGGAGGCGGAGCGCTTTCGTGGGGCTGTAGCGTTCCACTAAGGCGCGCAGGGTGTCATCAAAAATCAACTGCCCATGATGGATAATCAGCACACGCTGGGCTAACTCCTGCACATCCTGCATATAGTGGCTGGTGAGCAGGATGGTCGTGCGCTCGCGACGGTTGTACTCTTTGAGGAACTCGCGTATCCGCTTTTGCGAGACCACATCCAGCCCGATGGTCGGCTCATCCAAGAACAGCACGCGCGGACGATGCAGGAGCGCCGCCAGCAGTTCGCACTTCATCCGCTCCCCCAACGAGAGCCGACGCACCTGCGTGTTGAGCACATGCCGAATCTCCAACATCTCCGCCAGCTCGTTCACACGCGGCTCAAACACCTCATCGGGCACCTCGTACAGCGCCTTGAGCAGGACATACGATTCGTAAGGGGGTAGGTCCCACCACAATTGCATCTTCTGTCCCATCACCAGAGCAATCTGGCGTTGCATTTCGGGACGCCGTTCCCAAGGCACATAGCCCAACACGGTGGCGCGTCCGCTCGTGGGGAAGATGATGCCCGCCAACATTTTGAGCGTGGTGGTCTTGCCCGCCCCGTTGGGACCCAGAAACCCGACTAGCTCACCCTCCTCTATCGTGAAACTGATGTCGCGCACCGCCTGAACCTCGTGGCGTTCCCGCTTGAACAGGCTCTTGACCGCGCTCCAGAGACCCGGCGGACGCTTGTAGGAAAGATAGGTCTTGGACAGGTGTTCCACGACGATGGCAGGCATAGCGCAATTATACCGAGCCTATTCACCCAAGCATTGGGCATGGGCACGATAGCCTGCCGACTCCGCTTGCTGGCGCGAGTTGAACAGCACTCGGTTCTCTGGGCGCGGGAGGCGGTTGCAGTCGGGCGCGTGATAGACTTTCGTGTTGCGGTTGCCGATGAGGCGTGTACGCTCGGTGGGGGAATGCGCCTCTGCCGCATCGGGAGGACGGCGCGTCGTGGCAACCTGCAGCTGTGCGCCGCTGAGGGTTATCTGCACCTCGCCATGCAGATCCGTGCGGTACAGTTTCACACCTGCCCCTCGGAGCGCTTGGAGCGTCTCGCGATGGGGATGACCGTAGCGATTGTTCAGCCCGCACGAAATCACGGCGACCTTCGGCTGGACACGGCGGAGGAACTCGGAGTCGGTACCGTTGTGCGCGCCGTGATGGGCGACCTTCAGTATCTCGGCGCGCAGGTCAGCCCGCTCACGATAGAGGCGATTGCGCTGTTCACGCTCCATATCCCCCGTGAACAACACCCTGACCGACCCGAATGTGATTCGCAGGACGATGCTGTTGTTATTCGGGTCGGAACGGGTGTCGGTGAGGTAGGGTTGGCTCGGTGCCAGCACTTCGACCGTTGCGTCTGTACCGACTGAGAGCCGTTCGCCGTGTTTGACTACACGAAATTTGCGGCGCCCCCCGTCGGGCGCACGCGCCGACCGCACAGCACGCAGGTAGTCCAGATAGACCGGTGAGTCGTGGCGGAAACCACTGTCCCAAACTTCCTTGACAGGGAGCTCACGCAGGACTTGGATTAGCCCTCCGATATGGTCGCTGTGGGCATGGCTGGCGACCACCCAATCCAGCTGGCGCACGCCCAACTGACGCAACCGAGCCACCAGCCCAGCCCCTTGGTCGGTTTCGCCCCCGTCGATGAGCATCGTTTGACCGTTGGCGAACTGGATGAGCGCGCTATCCCCCTGCCCAACATCCAAGAAGACGATTCGGGGCGTGCGTGTCGGGGAAGGCTCTGTTGTGGCTGTGGGTAAGGGTCTGGGGGTTGAATGCGTTGAGGCAGAGCGCTCGGCACAACCAGCCAGGAGAAGGAGAGCGACCAGCAGGAGCGTTCGTGCGTAATGCATAGGGGGATTATACCGAAAAAAGAAGAAGCCCAAGTGCTTCCGAGGCTCTCGGTTCGGTTCCGTTCTATCCAGTCCGATGCCTGAGCCTCCGTTGCTCCGACCGACGTTGCCGCCGATCCTTGAGCGCCTTCGGCTCCGCAGAGCGGTCTGGCGAGTTC
>JBDNDR010000342.1:0-2819 GCA_046718995.1 Fimbriimonadales bacterium | reverse complement strand
CTGCGGCTCAGGGTGACGGAGGCGGGTTACTCAGGGTGACGGGTGGAGCGGAGAGCCACACATGGTTCCCCCTGCGGCAGGGGGAACCTACGGAGGGGGTGAACAATCCTACCCCCACCCAAGCCCTCCCCCTAAACGCAGGAGGAGGGCTTGATTATGCGGTTCCCGTCATGCCAAACAGCCCCTCCTCGTCATGCTGAGCGTTAGCGAAGCATCTCAGATACCCTTCACTCAGGATGACAAAAGTGCGACAGGGTCATAATTGCCCACCCGCCACACGGTAGGCTTCCCCCGTGATATAGCTCGCCTCGTCCGAAGCAAGGAAGACCGCCAGATCAGCCACATCTTTGTAGGTACAGCCTCTGCCGAGTGGCACCTGCGCCTCGTAATATTTGCGGATGGCTTCCTCGGATAAACCCCACTTGCGCGCATACTGCTCAAACAGCGTCCCCTGCCACATCGGCGAGTCCAGCAGGTTGCCCGGACAGATGGCGTTGACCCGAATACCGTAGGGCGCCAAGTCCATCGCAATGCTCTGGGTAAGCCCAATTCCACCGAACTTGCTGGCAGCGTAGGCACAGTTCTTGTAGCTCCCCTTGAGACCCGACTTGGAGTTGATTTGCAGGATGACCCCGCGCCCTTGAGCTTTCATCACTCTCGCCGCTTCGCGAGCGCAGAGGAAGTAGCCCGTTAGGTTCACATCCATCTGCCATTGCCAGTCGCTCAGGCTCATCTCGGTCAACTCGGCAGAGTGGATAACCCCCGCGTTGGCAACGAGAATGTCCAGCGCACCGAACCGCTGAAAAGCCTCTCCCACGACCTGCGCAACCTGCGTTTCGTCGCGCACATCGCAGACCAGTCCCAGCACTTGGCAGGTCGGGTGCTGAGCCTGAACCGATTGGGCTACCCGCGCAATCGCCTCTTGCTGAATATCGGTTAGGAGTAGCCCTCTACAGCCTTCCTCAGCGAAACGGAAGGCGAGCGCTTCGCCCAGACCCTGCGCGGAGCCAGTAATCCAAGCCACCTGACCTGCCAAACGCACGGCTAACTCCCCGATTCTGGCTCGACAACCACGGCAGTGCCATATGCCAAGATTTCCGCCGAGTTCGCCGTGATGTTGCCCGACACGAAGCGCACATTGATAACGGCATTCGCGCCCAGCCTGACCGCCTCCTCAATCATACGCTGTTCCGCTTCCGCGCGCGCGTTTGCCAACATATCGGTGTACTCTTTCAGCTCGCCACCCACAATCTGTCTCAGGCTTGCCAGAAAGTCGCGTCCGAAGTGGGTCGCTCGCACCGTGTTCCCCTTCACTAAACCGAGCCATCGAACCACGCGGTAGCCCGGAATCTCACTGGTATTCGTCACAATCATGACTTCCCTCCGGCGCAGTAGGTTCGTGCAAAGGGGACGGGTTCCTGCTACTGCGCGCTCGGTATAATTTCAGCGTTATGTGGCATCCGACCATCAAAGATGAGCTATCCGAAAATGAGTTTAGAACTTGGACTATAGGAGAGACTCCCCTCATCATCGGACGCACCAGCAAAGGCTATTTTGCGATTCGCGACCGCTGTTCCCACCAAGCGCTCCCGCTCTCTGATGCCGATGGGATCCCCGGTCGGATTTTTCGGGGGCTATTTGAGTGTCCCCATCACGGCGCAAAGTTTGAGCCGCACACGGGACAGGCGCGCGGATTACCTGCCGTGAAGCCGATAGAAACTTTTGAAGTCAAAGTCGAAGAGGGCACGGTCTGGGTCAAACTCGGCTGACCCATACAAAAACGGCGTCCCATCGGGTATGATTTGCTTAGCCAGACTAAGAGTCTTGGGGTGATGACGATGAAGGCACTCAATTCGCTTTTGGATGCGCATCAGGTACGGCGCCAGTTCCCGTATTTTCAGCCGCACCCGGAGATGCGTAGTCTCATCTATCTGGACAACGCAGCGACCACTCAGAAGCCCTACGCCGTGATCGAGGCGGTGAGCCACTTCTGGTCGTATCACAACGCGAATGTCCATCGCGGCGCCTACGGGGTCGGTGCGAAAGCTTCGGAGATGTACGAGGCTTCGCGGGGGCGGGTCGCTCAGTTCATCAACGCCCAAAGCCCCAACGAAATTGTCTTCACCCGCGGCACAACGGAGAGTATTAACCTGATTGCCTATAGCTGGGGGATGAGCCAGATTCGCGAGGGCGACGAAATCATCGTCTCTGAGATGGAACATCACGCCAATCTCATCCCTTGGATGCAGGTGGCACGGGCGAAAGGGGCACGGCTCGTAGTCTGGCGCATTACTGAGGACGGCAGGCTGAACTTGGAAGACTTGCGCAACCTGCTCAGCGAACGCACGCGCCTTGTGGCAATCACCCACATCTCCAATGTGCTGGGCACGGTCAACCCCGTGCGAGCCATCTGCGAAATGGCACACTCAGCGGGCGCGCTCTGCTTAGTAGATGCCGCCCAAAGCATCGCCCATATGCCCGTCGATGCGCAGGCTATTGGGTGCGACTTCTTGGCGTTTTCAGGGCACAAGGCGTATGGACCGACCGGCATCGGCGTGTTGTACGCTCGCTACGAACTCCTTCAGGACATGCCCCCGTTCCTGACAGGCGGCGGGATGATACGCTCGGTCGACTGGGAGACCATCCGTTGGGCAGAGCCACCCGCCAAGTTTGAGGCAGGCACACCTCCCATCGGCGAAGCAGTGGGGCTTCACGCAGCGCTGGATTTTATCGACTCCATCGGGCGCAAGACGATAGAAGCCTATGAGCATGAACTCACCCAGTACGCCCTCACACGCCTGCAAGAGGTGCCCGGACTG
>JBDNDR010000341.1:0-2827 GCA_046718995.1 Fimbriimonadales bacterium | reverse complement strand
CCGAGGTTATCTACAGCGAAGCGATGCTGGTCGACAGTATCCATATCTTCAAGGTAGACGATGCGGTCGAGGCGCACGCGTGCGCGAATGCCTTCGGGAGCTGAAGGGTACACGCTATGCTCGAAGAGGAGATTCATGATGTCCAGGTGCCAGCGATAGAAATCTTCCCAGGCAAAGGTGCCGTAGTTGTTGCGGTATGGGTGCCATGCCTTGACGCGCTCGGGATGCACATAGTAGGTGAAGCCGAATCCCCAGATTGGGTCGGTTGCCGAGTTGTTGATTGTGGCAATTTCGGGCTGGGCGGTTATGATACGGAAGGTGACGGTATGCAAGCCTTCTTGCCAGCGCCACTTGAGTTCGAACTGGGCGCGCTCGTGGACTTTGAGCGACCGTGTGTAGCGTCCCCGCTGGATTTCGCGCCCATCGATCAGCCAAACATACTCGAAGGGGCGTGATTCTGCAAAACCGACATTCTTGACATTTGCGGTGAACTTGATTTCTTCGCCCGGTGTGTAGCGCAGTTTGAGACCTTTCACGACCTCTTCAGGAGCGGTGTAGGCGCGCTCGCCCAGGTCTGGGAGCGAACCCCCTGCAATCTTCGGGCGCCCATAGGAGTCGTATTGCACACGCCCATGCAGACCCGCCAGTTTCGGGTTGATTTCAATAAATATCACGCTCAAGTCGGGGAGGTTCGGGCGAGCGTCCCACTCTTCACCGCGTTCAATTCGGAACTCCTTGACTTGGGCGCGGGGATAGTCCACCCAGCGGTCGGTGCCTACATCCTCCAGCCGTTTCCAGACACGCAGACGAATCCCCTCATCACGAATGTAGCAATTGTCTATTACTGTACCGTCGATCAGTACGAGGCGGTCGGCATACAGAGCCATTACGGTCAGCACGCTCAGAGCCGTGGCGATGACGCATCTTAAGACCATTGGGTAGCCTCCCAGTTATGGCGCGAGTATACCTGGTTTGCAATTGCAGAATAGTATGAGGGACTAATCGTGCCGTATCTTAAAATAGACCAAGGGGCAGATGGAAGTCAGCCCCCTGATTCTTCCTAAGGAGGCGACTGTAGCGTTAGGGGCGCTGCGCTGTTCGCCGGCGACGGTGTGCGAGGAGCCAGCCTAAACCAGTACCCAACACGACCATGCTGGCAGGCTCGGGAACCAGCTCACCCTGAGCGAAGAGGGTGATGTCCAGATTGGTGTCGAACGCGATTTCTTCTAAGTTCAGGTCAAAAATCAGATTCGCCGTAGAGCCGGGGGGCAAGATGGTCGGCAGACCGAAGGGGAAGGCTGGCAGGTCTACACTGAGCGGGATGGATTGACTGAAGGCGATGTTTTGGACAGCGTTGATGGTGGCGCTGGTGCCTGCAAGGGTGAGCGTGCCCTGTAGCGGCAACACGAACGGGATAGTCGTGCTGAACGGGTTGCCCAGTAGGTCTGCTGTGAGGCTCAGGTCGGCTTGGACACCAGCGGTAAAGTCGTACACACCACCCCCTTGAGGGGTCAGCACGCCTGCGCCGATCCCTGTCTGGGAGAAAGCGAGCTGGGTGATTGTCACCGAGCCGATAGGCAGGGTAATCGGCACTATCAGCGGGTAGGTCGAGTCGGGATTGCGGGTGCGGAACGCCTGCCCTGTCAGTGTGATGGTCGCAGGAAGTGTCGCGCTCCCGTTCGCTAAGAGATTCAAATCGAGTCCTGAGAAGCTGACGGTGTTGTTGGTGGTATCCGCCGTGAGCTGGAAGGTGCCGGATGCCTGACGATTGATGTTGCCCCCAATCTGCCCGTCTATCTCAATGTTGACTGGCAGGTTTTCGGTCGGACCGAACGAGCCAAACAGTCCCGGTTTGGTACGCGTCCCTGTGGGGTTGGTGGTAGGGTCGTAGTCGCCGATGAGCGTGCCTGAGGTATCTACGCCAAGGCTAAGGTTCCCGTTCACTCCACTGGGCGGAGCCACCACCGTAAAGTCATACAGCTGCGCGTGTGCCCATAACACGCCGCTCACGCCAAGAATCGTCAAAACTCCCTTTGTGCCTTGCATAACATAGGATATAGACTCATATCGTGCCCAAAACCGGACACGCATAATTACGGGGTGTCGGAGCCGATTAGGTACAATATTTAGTGATGAGCAACCCCATCGGTCGAGAGGTTCGGCAGATCGCCATAGAAGAAGAGATGAAGCGCTCCTACTTAGACTATGCGATGAGCGTTATCATCGCACGGGCGCTTCCTGATGTGCGCGATGGTCTCAAACCCGTTCAGCGTCGGATACTGTATGTGATGCGAGAGCTCGGTTTGACGCCCGATTCGCCCCACACGAAGTCGGCTAAAGTGTGTGGGGAGACCACCGCGAACTATCACCCTCATGGTCAAGAAGTGGTGTACCCGACTCTGGTGCGGATGGCACAGGACTTCAATATGCGCTATCCGCTGGTGGATGGGCAGGGCAACTTCGGGAGCGTGGACGGCGATCCCCCAGCCGCGATGCGCTACTGTGTAACGGGCGACACCCTACTCGCCTGCGAACTTGGATTGGTGCCGATTGGGGAACTCGCCCAGCAAGAAGAGATAGACTTAAGGGTTCAATCGCTTGGGGGACGCACTCAACGAGCCGTCAAGTGGTTCGATTGTGGCGAACATCCTGTCTTACATCTCCAGACCGATTATGGGTTCACTCTTACAGGTACGCCGAACCACCCTGTGCTGGTCTGCCTTGCGGACACGACGGGCAAACCGCGTTTGGCGTGGAAAACGCTGGCGAACCTACAGCCCGGTGACTATGTGGTGATTCATCGCGCCCCGAGAACAGTGGAGCACGA
>JBDNDR010000340.1:0-2830 GCA_046718995.1 Fimbriimonadales bacterium | reverse complement strand
AGCGTAAAGAGCATCGCCAGCAGAAACAGCACAAAAAGCCATATAATCTCGCTGGCTAACACATAGGTCGCCACCAGCCCGAAGACCGCCAGTCCCGGCACACACTGAAACGCCACCGAGCCGAGGGTCACCAGCACCCCGCTACGCAGGGTGAGGTACCACAAAAACGAACGGCTCAGATAGACCTCCAGCGCGGTTTCGGTGGTCATCCCGACCAAGCCATTCAGGTAGGTTTGAGCGGTGAGGGTCAGCAGGGCAATCATGCCGTCTATAAAGCCGAACGCAATGCGCGCGCCTTCGGTCATCGGCTTTCGGCTCATCAGGGCGCTGAAGGTCAACCCAGCGGTCAATATCAATACAAACGGGGCGAGCGATAGCCCTTCGGTCTGCGCAACGCGCACCGCCAAAATACAAGCGAGGGTCACCACCCAGACCGAAAAGTAAATCGCCAGCGGTGGAGGCGCCGAGAGATTCCCGAACACGCGTGAGCTCACCATCAGTATTAATACGATTCTACCTGCTGGGCGTTCGCCGTCAAAACCTTTGCGCCTATGGGGCGTCCAAAATCTGGGGTATAATGAAGTGTCCCCCCAAGGAGGAACCAATGATGCGAAACTTATGGAGTTTGGGAAGTTTGGTCGTGTTGATTCTATCCACTTCGCTGGCTCACGCTCAGCAACAGGGCACGCAAGCCGGCTCGGAGCGTATCCAGACACCATCTCAGCAGCAACAACAAGCCGTGCGTGGCGATGTTCTGGCACCAGCCAACCTCAGCCGAGAACTCAATCTAACGGAGGAGCAGCGCGCGCGTATTGAGGGACTATGGAAGCAATATAACGACCGCAACGAGACCATTCGGCGCGATACCTCGCTGACCCAGGAGCAGCGTATTCTGCGCCTGCGCCAGAACCGCGAGGAGTATGTGCGCCTGGTACGCTCGGTACTCAAGCCCGAGCAGCTCAAGCGGTTTGAACAGCTGCTGGAGGAGCAGTCGCCCGCTCTCAGCTCGCTTCAGGGACTGCGCTTCACGCCCCAGCAGATGGAGAAAGTGCGCGAGATTAGCCAACGCTACTCCAAACTGCGCCAGCAGATTAGCGCCGACTCCTCTCTGGATCCCACCACCCGCTCACGACGCCTGCAAGAGTTGAACAAGCAGATGATGGATGAAATCCGCGGTATCCTCACCGCCCAACAGCGCGAGCAGTGGGATAAGGCGATGAAGCGGGATAAAGAGAAGGAAAACGAAAAAGAGAAAGACGACAAAGAGAAAAAGTCGGACAATTAAGACCTGTGAGTTCACTCACGGGTCGCAGTGAGGATGGTCTGTGAGGCAGGAAGGAACGCGCGGTCGTCCGGCTCAGGTGTTGCCCCACGACACCGACGCCGAGATGAGCACGCTTGGCGCTATGATGTTGGATCAGAGCGCGATAGAGCGTGTATCGATGCTCCTGCGCCCCGACGACTTTTACCATCCTGCCCACCAAATCCTCTGTGAGACCATCTATTCCATCCACGAACGCAACGGCGCCGTCGATATCCTCACGGTGCGTGCGGAGCTGGAGCGCGCCAACCGTCTGGAAGCCGTAGGGGGCATGGCAGGGCTGACCGAAATCCTGGAGAGCGTGCCCACCGCCGCAAACGCCGAGCACTACGCTCGAATCGTGGAGGAGAAGTCCACCCTGCGTAAGCTCATTCGCGCTGCCCACGAGATTGTCCGAATCGCCGATGAGGCGGAGTTGGAGGTCGCTGAGAAAATCGACCAGGCGGAGCGATGCATCTACGAGGTCTCCGACCGACGCTTGGGACGCCAGTTCGTGCCCATCAACGAGCTGGTGCTGGAGACGATTGAACATTTTGAGCAGGTGCAAACTTCGGGGCGGGGCATTATCGGCACTCCGACCCATTTCCCTGCTTTAGACCGCATCACCTCGGGTCTTCAACCGTCCGAGCTGATTATCCTCGCTGCGCGCCCCAGTGTCGGGAAGACTTCGTTCGCCATCAACATCGCCGAGAACATCGCCCTCCGGGAAAACCGTCCCGTCGCCATTTTTAGCTTGGAGATGTCCGCCCAGCAGCTGGTTCAACGCATGCTCTGTTCGCAAGCGAGTGTCAGCTCCGAACGGGTGCGCCACGGACGGCTTACCCCCGACGACTGGGACCGGCTTCAGCACGCCTCTGAACGGCTGTTCCGTGCGCCCATCTATATAGATGACACCAGTAATCTCTCCACTTTGGAGATGCGCGCCAAATGCCGACGGCTGAAAACGCAGCTGAGCGACTTGGCGCTGGTGGTGGTGGACTATCTTCAGTTGATGCGCTCCTCCAACCGCCGAGTGGAGAACCGCAACCAAGAGATTGGCGAGATTGCACGCGCCCTCAAGCAGTTAGCCCGCGAGTTTGAGGTGCCTGTGATTGCCTTGTCTCAGCTCTCGCGCTCGATTGAGCGTCGCGAGAACAAGCGTCCGATGCTGTCGGACCTGCGCGACAGTGGCTCTATTGAGGCGGAAGCCGATGTGGTGATGTTTATCCATCGCGAGGAGTACCTTTCAGAGCGGGACGGGAGCGCCAGTCAGCGTTCCTCAGAGAATCGGGGTCCGCAAGAGGCAGAGATTATCATCGCCAAACAGCGCAACGGTCCCACGGGTTCAGTCAAGCTTGCCTTCCAGCCTGAGTTCTCGCGCTTCCTCACGATTGACCCTGCCTATTCCTCTGCCTACTAAACAGCGGGGGCAGGAAACGCCCTGTCGTCTTTTGGTAGTCGGCGTACTCGGGATAGCGTTTCACCAGTCGGCGCTCCTCCTCACGCGCTTTGAGGTTAAAAAAGAGCGTC
>JBDNDR010000034.1:0-11041 GCA_046718995.1 Fimbriimonadales bacterium | reverse complement strand
CAACATCCTCTGCCTCGGCTCGCGGATTGTGGGCACCGAGCTGGCGAAAGCGATTGTTGAGGCGTTCTTGGGCACTCCCTTCAGCCAAAACGAACGCCATCTACGCCGAATCCACAAAATAGAACCCTCCGGAGGTGAAATCTCATCCCACACCGACTGAGCGATACGCATCCTACCGAGCGCGCGGTGTTGGTCTTCTGCCGAGCCGACACCACCAGTGAAGAGAACTACTGGAGCGAAGAGATGCGCGCCTTAGCCAAATCGGCAGGCGTTCAGATTGTTGCCGAGACGCGCCAGCGTCGCCCCATTCCCGATGTCGCCACCTATATCGGCAAAGGGAAATCCGAAGCGCTGTTCGCCCTCGCCCGCGAACACGGAGCCGATGTGATTGTGTTCGATGTGGAGCTCAACCCCGTTCAGCAGCGCAATCTGGAACAGATTACCCAGACCCGAGTGGTCGACCGCACCCAACTCATCTTGGACATCTTCGCTCAGCGGGCACGCTCCCGTGAGGGCGCGCTCCAAGTGGAACTGGCGCAACTCCTGTACCTGATGCCACGCCTCTCAGGTAAGGGCGTGGAACTGTCCCGACTCGGGGGGGGTATCGGCACACGGGGTCCCGGTGAGACCAAACTGGAGATTGACAAGCGTCGCATCCGCGAGCGGGTCGCCAGCCTGCGCCACGAGATAGAGGAGATTCGTCGCCAACGCGGTCATCAGCGCAGCTCACGCCGTCGGCTTCCTTTCCCCAGCGGGGCTATCGTGGGCTACACCAACGCTGGTAAGTCCACCCTCTTAAATGTGCTCTCGGGTGCGCAGACCTATGTGGACAACCGTGTATTCGCGACACTGGATCCCACCACTCGGCGTGTCATCCTGCCCGATGGCTGGTCTGTGCTCCTAACTGATACGGTGGGTTTCGTGGAGAACTTGCCCCCGATGCTACTGGAAGCCTTCTATGCCACCTTAGAAGAGGTACAGGAGGCGGACTTCCTGATGCATGTGGTAGACATCTCCAGTCCCCACTGGCAGCTTCAGCGGGATGCGGTGGAGACTACCTTGATTGAGCTCGGTGCCGACCAGAAGCCCACCATCACCGTGTTCAATAAGGCGGACTGTGTGCGCGACCCGGCGCTTTTGAGGCAGGTTGTCGCCGAGACGCCCAACTCGGTCTACATCTCGGCGCGGTTCGCTCAGGGCATCCCCCACTTGATGGATCGGATTGTCGCAACCGTTCAAGGCATGCTGGTCAGCGTGGATGTCTGGCTTCCCTACACCGCCACGAACCTCCTTTCCGAGTGCTACGAGTATGGGCGTGTGCTCTCGGTAGACTACCATGACGACGCTATCCACCTGCGGGCACAGGTCATCCCCGCGGTAGCAAATCGGCTTCGCGAGGTCGGCAAGTAGCCTAACAGCCAGCGCCGAAGTGGAACAGCACCTCCAGCAAGTCGGCGTCGTCCACGATGCCGTTGGCGTCTATATCGGCGGGGTTCAAAAATCCCTCCGTGCCGAATGCGAACAGCACCTCCAATAGGTCGGCGTCGTCTACACAGCCATCTCGGTTCACATCGCTTGGGCGCACTACAAAATCACTGTTCAAAGTGTAGTAAAGGCGAACCGTGCGCCAAGCAAAGGGATTCAGTTCCAAACGCCACTGCAACGCCCCTGTAATGTCGCCTTCTAAAGGGAGCGTCCCGTTGGATAGGTTGGTCGGTTGGTCGTCAAACAGGCTCTCATAGGTATCGGGGTACAAAGCAATCTCCCAGAAGTTAGGGGGAGTAATCGGCGCTAACTCCACGCGATTCGTTCCGCGACTGATGCGAATCCGTTCGCCGACCTGCTCAGCATAGTTATAAGGCTGGTCGCTCACATCCGGGTCAAAGTAATGATAAACATGAAGCACTGTGGGCGTCAAGCGCGTGTTCCATACGAAAATGTCCACGAACAGCACGCTTGAAGTGTCGCTGAGTGCTCTCAGCTCATAGATTGTGCCGAACACAATATCTTCCTCACGATATAGCAGATATTTACGATTCGGGCTCGCCAGCTCCGCAAGGAAGAGATTGGACAGAGGACGCTCTCGGTTGTTCACACCTTCGACTCGAAACCAGTGGTTCATCAGATAGAAATGGTCGACACTGGACGGTTGAATCCAGTCGGCGTTGTTGAATGGGTCTTGCGCATCCTGCCCCCAGAGCATTCGCAACACAAACCGGGCATTCCCACTCTGTAAGCCCAGCTCGTTGGGCACTTCGGCAGAGATACTTACACGATAGTACCCCCCCCACCGTGTCCGACTGCGAACCGTGAAAAAGTAGACCCCAGAAGGAGCGACGGGGATAACAATCTCGGGAGAATCAGGATTCAAGGGATCCCAATTCGTGGGCACCCCTGTTAAGATTTCTCCCGAAGGCGTGCGTACCTGCAGGTCAACCTCGACATAGGTTTCTAATCGAAAGCGCATGCGGCTGGCAGTACCATAGACCTGAATAGCATAGACATCCACATCGCGCCCATCATAGGTAAGGAACTGGTAGTCGGATGTCACCCGTTCGCCCGCGTTGAACTCACCCAGTGATATCGCTTGAGCCTCGGTGTCGTTCGGCTCATTGGGATTGAAATCGGGTGCGACCGTTCCGGGAAATACCCGTAGCGCATAACGGCAGAGAGAGAGATCGCTGAAATAGAGCACCTCTACAACATAAACACCCGGCGCCAGAGTTAAGGTTATGCCAGACGCCTGTAGGTTGGGAATATCTGGGTTGCCGTTATTGTTATTGCTCGAAATCAGCGCACCAGTAGCGCTATAGAGATTCAAAACCGTATCACGATTTGTATCGACACGAATGGAATAGGTACCCTGCTCTGTTATTTGGAAACGATAGAAGTCTCGGTCGGCGGTGGTGCGGATTGTGCCATCCCAAACCACGAAACCCTTTCGCTGATTGACCGGTTCGCTAATCACTTGGGGCGCACTCAGCGAGTTATTCGGCTCTATCTCTTTGAGTGCGTGCATTCCTATCTGGGCAAACAACCCTGCCCAAAAGGTTAACATCCCTGCCAATGAAAAAAAACAACGCATGGCTTCCTCCTTTCCGCTTTTGCGGAAACCCTCTTCTAAACTCTCCCCCCATAGTGGGGGGAGAAACCCGATTCTTCTACTGGCGTGCGAGGCGCTCGCGTTCTTGCTGAACCAAGACGCGTCTGAGAATTTTACCTGAAGGCGATTTGGGGATCTGCTCCACAAACTCCACTCGCCGTATCTTCTTGAACGGTGCCACCCGTTGGGCGACATAGTCCATCAGCTCCTGCGCGTCGATTGCATCGCGTGGGACGATGAAGGCTTTAGGCACCTCGCCAGCCTCAGGGTCGGGGCTGGGAATCACCGCCGCATCGGCAACGGCAGGGTGGCTCAGCAGTACCGCCTCCAACTCGGCAGGGGCAATCTGCAGACCTTTGTACTTAATCATCTCCTTCACACGGTCGACGATATAGAAATAGCCCTCCTCATCCACATAGCCCACATCGCCCGTGCGGAGCCATCCATCGGGCGTGAGGGTCTGAGCAGTCGCCTCAGGCGCGTTGAGATACCCCCGCATCACCTGCGGACCGTGAATCCATATCTCGCCCTCTTCACGCACCCCAAGCGGGTTGCCAGTGGTCAAGTCAACAATCATACACTCGGTGTTCGCGATGGGTACACCTGCTGAGCCGAGCTTAATTTTCGCGGGGTCTTCAGGGTTCACATGGGTCACGGGACTGGTCTCGGTCAGCCCATAACCTTGCAATACGATACAGCCCAGCCGTTCGGAAGCTGCGCGTGCCAAGTCCTCCCCTAAGGGCGCCGCACCTGACATAATTACCTTGAGTGAGGAAAGGTCGTACTGGTCTACCAGCGGGTGTTTCGCCAACGCCAAAATGATGGGAGGCACCAAGTTCGCGCGGTTGATTTTATAGTCCTGCATAACCTTGAGGAACATCTCCAGGTCAAAGCGCGGAATCGTGACGATGGTCAGCCCCTTGTGCAAGCAGAGGTTCAAAATGACCAGCATCCCGTAGATATGGTAGAACGGCAGAACCCCGATGACGCGCTCGTCGGGCTGAAGGTTCACCCCCGAGTTCATCACCTGCACCATGTTCGCCACAAGATTGTAATGCGTCAGCATCACGCCTTTCGGTAGCCCCGTCGTGCCACTGGAATAGGGCAGGACAATCAGGTCTTCGTGCGGGTCTATTGCCACTTGGGGCGGTTCCGCCTCTGCCAGCAGCTCGGTAAATGGGGTCGCTCCCTCCCCCTCGCCGAACACAAACACCTCCTCCACACCTGCCTGCTGAGCGGCGGGCAGTGCCTTCTCTAAAAGCGGACCCACCGTAACAAGAAACTTCGCCTTTGAGTCGCGTAGTTGATAGGCGAGCTCGTCAGCGGTATAGAGCGGGTTCGCGGTGGTCACAATGCCACCTGCGAGGGCTGTGCCGTGAAACGCCAGCGGATATTCAGGCAGGTTCGGGCTATAGATGCCGACCACATCGCCCTTCTTCAACCCGCGCTTCGCCAAGTTGCCTGCAACTCGACGGACACCCTCATACAGTTGCGCATAGGTCAAAGTACGCCCAGTGAATCCATCAAGGATTGCAGGCTTGTCGCCGTAGCTCTGCGCGTGCTCATACACGAACTGCGGTAAACCCACCACAGGGATTAGTACATCGTTGTAGGGACTTTTGAATACCATTCTCCACGCCTCCGCAAACTAATATACTACAGAGGCAAAGCATTTCCTACCTCTTTCTCAAAACTTAGCACAAAGCCCTTTACAAACGGTCTTGAACCCAGTGCTTGGGTTTGGACTGCAAGTCGGGGTTCTCCCATTCGGCAACTCTCTGCATGAGCCAGCGCCGGCACTCGCTCACACCCAATCGTGCGACCAGTCGCTTCGCCTCTTGCACGGTATGATGAGGCACTACCAGAGCGTGCGGTGCCCCTGCCAACGCCACTGCCAACCACTCCTCATCGCACTGGCTCATCAGGGTCGCGCGGCGCAACCCACTGTGAACTGCGCTGTCGTGCCACTGTAGAAAACGCCCGGCAGTGCGTGCAGAGAGCGTGCGAGGCATGCGGAGCGCCTGCCAACGCCAAGGGAGCGTAGTCGGCTTAGCAACGACCTGAGCCGTTCGATAGAGTTGACAGAGGGTCATCTGCCCAAGCGGACGATGCTGCTGACGAAACACCTCGCGTTCGCCCTGCATCTGTTCCCACCACGACTCCCAATCGTATCCCACCTCTAATAAAACGGTCAGATTCAGCTCCACACTCCACTGCCAGAGCGCATGCATCGCTTCGGGTTGGAATGCCCAGTCGGGGTTCAAACGCCACCAGAGGGGTTTGCCTCCCAAAGCGTGCGCTAAGCGGGGCACTTGGTTGGGAGGCTTCCGAGCCGTCACCAACACAAAATCTGCCCCACAGGCGACTGCTGGAGGCACTTCGCGCCACTGTGCCACTTGTGCGCCCACCTCCACACTCTGTCCATCCCAGGTTTGGGTCGGTAGATGCACACTTTCCAGATGATAGCGTGTGTGGGTCGCCACGCGCAGGAGCTGGCTCTGGTAGCGTGCCAGTGTCTCTGCATTCGGTTGGATGTAGGCGACCCCCGCATTGGCATCCAAAATGGTCATCGGCTCGGCGGGCAGTACACGGGGCAAATCGGGCACCCATAGCACCGGCACCGAGGGCAACGGTGGCTCAGGCTCCTCAGCGACAATCCACCCCACAACACGCACATACGGCGCCAGCACAGGTGGCACCTCGTGCAGGGAACGAACCATCGCCACCACCTCCAACGGTTCGGTCGGCATGCGATAGTCCAACGCAAGCCACTCTTCCTCGTCTTGCGCAAAGAGGCGGGGGTCAATCCAAGCGGGTGTGCCGGGCGTCGGCAGATAGAGGGGCGCACCAACCCCCATCGCAATTCCTGGGGTCATCGGGATACCCGCTAATACCCACCGTGCTGGCGGTTCCGGCTCACTTCTCACGGCGAGGCTCTACGCGCTCGACCAATCGGAGCGCCCACTGAATCCCGCCCACCAGATGCTGTTGGTACTCCGGGCTTTCCCACACATCCAGGCGATGTCCCAGCGCCGTATAGAACATCCGCCCTTTGCCATACTCACGGCACCAGGCGAGCAGGTAGTCGCCCTCCTTATTGGCGTTGGGTGTCCCGTCGTCGGGATGGCGGTCTAACGAAAGCAGTACCGTCACATTGCGGCGGTTATTCTCTTTGAACAGGTAAATCTCGTCAAACACCGCCCATTCTGGCGCGAGATGAGCCACTGCGGGATGGTCGGGTTTCTCCACCTTCGCCACCACTTTGGTCTGCCGACCGTGATAGGCGAACTGTCCCTGCACCATTTCCAGATACTCTGGGCGATTGTGGTAAGTATCCGCCGCAGCGTGGATCCCGATGAACGCCTTCCCTTCCTTAATCCAGTCCAAAAACGCCTTCAGGTCAGGAATGCCAATATCGCCCGTGGTATTGAGAAACACGACCCCATCGTAGTTCCCCGAGCGCAGGAACTCCGGGGTCAACATCTTTTGCACTTCATCGGCGTTCCGACAGTAGTCTACGGCGAAAATGCCGCTTCGCTCGCCGAGGCTCGCCAAGATTTTTTCGCCCAACTCAATCGAGTCGCCATGACGAAAGCCAGCGGTGTGGGTGACGACCAGCAGTTTCTTGCGTGCGCCTTCCATAGTTCCTTTCTCCTGTGCCATCCCGACAATTACCAGGCTCAACACTGTAGCCCAAAGGGTTCGTTTCATTGTTCTGCCTCTCTGCTTCTTAACCTTTGTACCCTCTCCCTAAGTTTGGGAGAGGGTACGCAGGGGAATCGGTTTATTGACCGCCACCGCCGAAGTACTGCTCGAACCACTTGCGCCCCATCTCCATCATCTCACGCTGTTGTTCGGGCGATAGGGTCTGCCAGTACTCAAACGACATGCGCATCCCCTCGAAAATCATCATATTGCGCAGTTCGGGGTCTGCGTTCATCCAAGAGTAGAACCCAGATTGCAGGGCTTGGCGTCGCTCCTCGGGCGACATCTTCGCCAGCAGTTCCATCATCTGCTGTTGAACCTGAGCGAACTGCTCGGTAGGGGTCCCACGCAAGGACTGAGTCCCTCCCGGAGCGCGTGGTGTCAGCACCACATAGATGGGCTTCGAGTCGAACGGGGGCTGCATCTGCTCCAGGCTCTGCTCAAACCCTTGGGGCATCGGATAGTTCGCAACGAACGAATGGAGCGTGTTCGCGCGTGGGTTAATCGCTATCACGCCACCGAGTTCAATTCCCAGCAGGGCGCGTGTCGCGTTGATGACCTGCTCCGAATTTGGCTCAGCGCCCAGAACCTTGTTGACATGCACCTTGCGCCAAACCACATCGCGCGTCTGGGCTGTAATCTGGTCTAACCCCGCTTCCAGCGTCTCCACTTCTACCGGCTTGACCCGTGCAGTCAGGAGCGGATCCACGAAAATCTGAACTTTGAATTTGTCAGCCAGTTGTTGGACTGCTTGAGCAATCGGGATACGCCCATCATCGGGCTGCTGCGTTCCTCGCGTAGAGCGCATACCCGTCTGTGCGCTCGCGAACGCCACCATCACTACCAACCCACCAACACCTATCGGTTTCCAGAGTTTTTTCATTTGCCACCTCCACAATCGGCAGGAGTCGTTCCCTGCCCGGCGAATAGATTGTACCACAAATCCCGAGCGGATGTGCTATAATAAGAATCTGTAGGGACACAGATGGGTAGGAGTGATAAACAATGGCTATAACACGCAAGTCGCTGGGTCAGTACCTGGTTGAAAAGGGGCTGATTACCCAAGAACAGTTAGACGATGCGTCACGCATTCAACAGTCAACAGGACGCCCCCTCGAACAGATTTTAGTAGACCAGACCTTAGTCAGTGAGCGCGATGCTTACGAGGCGAAAGCCTACGAGCTGGGGATGCCGTTCGTGGACTTAGATAAGTTCCAGCCCGAACCCTCTGCGACCAACATTCTCAAGGAGCATATTGCCAAACGGCATAATGTGATCCCTGTTCGGAAGGAGGGCAACACCCTCTTTCTGGCGATGGCAGACCCCAACAATGTCATGGCGGTGGATGATGTGCGCATCAACACCCGCTGTGTGGTGCGTCCTGTGCTGGCGGCGCCGGGGGCGATTGAAGACGCCATCCGCAAGGCTTACGGTGGCTCTGCCCTTGCCGCAGACACGACCAACGGCACGGAGGCGAGCTCCGCAGCGGCACCGGCACGCCCTCAAGACCTGCGCGCCAGCGTGATGACCGAGGTCGCCGCCTATAGCGCACGCGGAGACGCCGAAGACGACGAGAAAGCGGTCATCCGTGAGGCAGAAGAGGGTCCCATCGTCCGCGTCGCCAACACCATTATCCAGCAAGCCATCAACGAGCGCGCAAGCGACATCCATGTGGAACCTCAGGTGCGCAACCTGCGCATCCGCTACCGAATCGACGGCGTGCTCCACGAAGCCCTCTCACTGCCCAAATATGTCCAAGCACCGCTCATCTCACGCTACAAAATCATGGCAGAGATGAACATCGCCGAGAAGCGTCTGCCACAAGACGGTCGTATCCCCATCCGCTACCAAAATAAAGACTACGACCTGCGTGTCTCCTCGATACCAACGCCCGTCGGCGAAAAGATTGTTATGCGTATCTTGGACAAGACCAGCGTGTTGCTGGGTCTCAATAAGCTGGGCTTCACGCCCGAGACCCAAGCGCGATTGGAAGAGCTGGTCATACAGCCCCAGGGCATGGTACTCTCTACCGGTCCGACGGGTTCGGGCAAAACGACCACCCAATACTCGGTACTCCACAAGCTCAACTCCGTCGAAAAGAACATCCTCACAATTGAGGACCCGATTGAGTACCAGTTGCCGGGGATTAGCCAAGTGCAGGTGAACCGTAAGGCAGGCTTGACCTTCGCCAGTGCTTTGCGCGCCTTCCTGCGTCAAGACCCCGACATCATCATGGTCGGAGAGATGCGCGACTTAGAAACGGCAGAAATTGCGATTGAAGCGTCGCTGACAGGACACTTGGTGCTGTCCACGCTCCACACGAACGACGCACCCTCCGCGGTCATCCGTATGGTGGACATGGGGGTGGAACCCTACCTGATTTCCGCAACGGTTACTGGCGTGATGGCTCAGCGCTTGGCACGACGCGTCTGCCAGAAATGCAAGGAACCGCGTGAAATCCCCGCTTCCGACCTGCGCGCGTTCGGGTTCCAAGTAGAGAACCCCGACCAGGTCATCACCATCTGGGAGGGAGTCGGCTGTGAAGCGTGCCGAGGACGCGGCTATTCAGGACGCGTGGGCATCTACGAACTCATGGTAGTCAACGCCGAAATCGCGGAACTGATTGTTCGGCGCGCACCGCTGTCCGACATCAAAGAGGCTGCAAAAGCCAACGGTATGAAAGAGTTGCGGGAAGACGGGCTTGTCAAAGTTTTGGAAGGGCTAACCACGCCCGACGAAGTCCGACGCGTGGTCTTCACCGCAGGATTCTATTGATACTTAATAGGAGGTTCCACAAACGATGAGCATGAATATTCCAGGTCAACCAGCGATGCCCCCGAACGGGGGGCAAACGGGCATCGCCCAGCCTGCCCAACCCGCCCAGCCTACGGGTGCCCCCACAGTTGCGCAGCCGCGTAGCCTCGAGGAAGCGCATATCGATGAACTGCTCTATATCGTCACCGAAAAGGGCGCATCCGACCTGCACCTCAGTGCTGGAGTCGAGCCGGTCATCCGCTTGGATGGTCAACTGATGCGACTCAACTACGAGAAGGCGACCCCTACCATCACCCAGCGCCTCATCTACGAAATCCTCACCGATGAGCAGATCCAAAAGTTCGAGACCAATTTGGAGCTGGACTTTTCCTACAGCCTGCACAAGGTGGCGCGCTTCCGCGTGAATGTCTACCGCGATAAGGGTGCTGTCGCCGCAGCGTTCCGATTAATCCCGGCGCGTGTCCCCACCGTCCGCGAGCTGAACCTCCCTCCTATTCTGGAGGAGCTGACGCGCCGACCCCGCGGTCTCATCCTGGTGACCGGTCCCACTGGCTCTGGAAAGTCCACCTCGCTCGCCGCTATGCTGAACCAAATCAACAGCGAGCGCAGCTGCCATATCATTACGGTGGAAGACCCTATTGAGTATCTGCACACTCACAAACTCAGTATCATCAATCAGCGCGAGCTGGGGCAAGACACGAAATCGTTCGCAGCCGCGCTCCGCTCCGCACTGCGTGAAGACCCCGATGTCATCCTCGTCGGCGAGATGCGCGACTTGGAGACCATTCAGCTCGCCATCACCGCTGCGGAAACGGGACACTTGGTGTTCGCAACGCTTCACACGAACAACGCCGCCGAGTCGATTGACCGTATCGTGGATGTGTTCCCGCCCGGTCAGCAGGAGCAAATCCGTATCCAGCTGGCGAACAACCTGCAGGCAATCATCAGTCAGCAGCTCCTGCCACGAGCCGGTCAGCCCGGTCGTGTGCCCGCTATCGAAGTGATGATTGCCACGCCCGCAATCCGCAACCTCATCCGTGAGAACAAGACTCACCAAATCCATACGATGATCCAGACCAGCGGTCAGATGGGCATGCAGACGATGGACCAGTCCCTGCGCGACCTCTATGTTAAAGGCTGGGTCACCTATGAGGAAGCGATGTCGCGTGCCATCAACCCGGACGAGTTGCGCAAGATGATTGCGCCTACGGGAACCGTGCCCGGCGCCCAACCGGTTGCGCCCGGACGCGGACGCTAAATGAGGAGGCTGAACAAGTATGCCCTTTTTCAACTACACAATCCGTGATGCGAACGGGCAGACCCGCACCGGTAAGGTTGAAGCCGAAAATGCGGAAGTCCTGAAGAAACGCTTGGAGCAGGAAGGGCTTCAGGTGCTGGAAATCAGCCAAGATAAGAAGGCACCCCGTGTGCCCGCAGGGGGCTACGGGCGCGTGAAGC
>JBDNDR010000339.1:0-2831 GCA_046718995.1 Fimbriimonadales bacterium | reverse complement strand
CATCTGAGCCAGCTCGCCGACGGTCATCCCGTGCCGAAGCGCAATTGTGTGGTAAGCCGTGAAGCTGAGGCGGTCGGGATCAGCGAGCGGTCCTTCTACATCCACCCCGTTGATGGGATTCACCCGGTCCAGCACAAAGAACGGTATCCCTGCTTCGGCGCAGGCTTCCATCGCCAAGCCCATCGTGGAGATGTAGGTGTAGAAGCGTGTGCCGATGTCTTGAATATCGAACATCAGGGCATCCACTTTCGCCAGTTGCTGGGGCGTCGGCTTCCGACGCTCGCCGTAGAGGCTATAGACAGGAAGCCCTGTGCGTTCGTCTACACCATCGGGCACATTCTCATCCAGTTGCCCTCGAATCCCGTGTTCCGGGCTGAACAGCGCGGTGAGCTTGGCGCCCGATTGTCTAAGTGCATCGGTGATGAAGGTCAGGTCAGCGGTTAGACCTGTGTGATTGGTGATAAGTCCGATTCGTCCTTCGGGCAGTTTCTCCCGTGTGAGGGTATCTATCCCGTTGCGTACCATAGGCTGGACTATACCTGAACTGGCGATTCGGAGGGGGGCAGAGGCTTGGCGACGCCTGCAATTACGGGGATTTTGCCAAATTGGGGCAATTTACCCCTAATTTGCCATTTTTGATACAGGAATCGCAAAAGGGATAGGGTACACTATAGTTAGCAACAACGGGACAGCGGTCAACCCGTCCGTCTGCACCCGGAAGGAGGTTCACATGCAATCGGGTAAAGTAAAATGGTTCAACGACCAAAAAGGTTACGGGTTCATCGTAGCCGATGATGGTCGTGAAGTCTTTGTGCATCACTCTGCGATTACGATGCAGGGGCACAGGACGCTGTACGAAGGGCAGTCAGTTGAGTTTGAAGTCGTGCAAGGTCCGAAGGGCTTGCAGGCGCGCAACGTTGTCCCGAAGTAAGGCAGTCTCATAAAGACGGAAACGACCGCGGGGGGTTTCAAAGCCCCCCGTTTTTGATTTTTGAACAGCGGGTATAATTTCGGCACCCAATAAGGAGGCATATAACGATGAAGTTGATGGTCACTGTGAAGCGGGTTCCCGACCCGTACGCCAAAATCACCCCCAATCCCGATGGGAGCGACATCGCCTACGACGGGCTTCAAATGGCGGTCAACCCCTTTGATGAGATTGCTTTAGAGGAAGCGATACGCCTCAAGGAAGCAGGCATAGCCACCGAAGTCGTTGCGGTCTCCATCGGCACCGCTGAAAGTCAAGAGCAGCTCCGCACAGCGCTGGCGATGGGTGCCGACCGAGCAATCCTTGTGGAGACCGAAGAGCGCTTAGACCCGCCCAGCGTCGCCCAAATCCTCGCCGAGGTCTACCGACGCGAACAGCCCCAACTGGTGCTTATGGGCAAGCAGGCGATTGACCTGGATGAGAACCAGGTCGGGCAGATGCTCTCGGCACTGTTAGACCTTCCTCAAGCTACTTTCGCATCCAAAATCACCGTAGAGAACGGCTCTGCCCGCGTAGAGCGCGAGACCGATAACGGCATCGAGACCATCGTGGTTCCCCTCCCTGCGATTATTACGGCAGACCTGCGCCTGAACGAGCCGCGCTATGTGGCACTCACGGGCATCGTGCGCGCACGCAGTAAACCGCTGGAGACCCTGACCCCTGCCGATTTGGGCGTGACACCGAAGGCACGCGTGCGCTTGACCCGCGTGGAAACCCCACCCGCACGCCAAGCAGGCAAGCGCGTTCAGGATGTCCAAGAGCTGGTACGCCTTCTGCGCGAAGAGGCGCGAGTCATCTAAGGAGGTTCCCCTATGAAGATTCTAATCGTTGCAGAGACCGATGGCGCCCGCGTTTCCGAGAAGACCCTGCCCGCGATTGCGTTCGCCCAGCAGGTGGCGCCCGATTCGTTCACTATTTTGGTCATCGGCAATAATCCCGAAGGTGCCGAAAAGCTAGCTGGCTACGGTGCCCAGGCGGTGTTGGTGGCGAGCGACCCGGCACTGGGACATCCGTTAGCCGAACGCTATGCCCCCGTGATTGCGCATCATGCCCGCCAGCTCGGTGCCGACCTTATCGCTGGCACGACGACCACCTTCAGCCGCGATACACTGGCGCGTGTGGCTGGGCTGATGAACGCCCCGATGCTGAGCGACATCATGAGCCTGAGCGTCAATGGCTCCACCCTCACAGTGAAACGCCCTATCTACTCGGCGAACTTGATTGGAACATTCGAGGTGGAAGGCACTCCTGTGGTCTGCACAGTGCGTGGTCCCGCGTGGGGCAAGCCTGAGCCGAAAGGACAGTCGCCCATCCAGAGCACCGAAGTGCCCAGTGGTCTCCCGACGCGCTCCGAGTGGGTCAGCCTGCAGGGTGGCGGAGGCGGTCGACCCGACCTCACCCAGGCGCGCGTGGTCGTCTCCGGTGGACGCCCGCTCAAGGATAGTGAGACCTTCGAGAAGTACATCGGTGCATTAGCGGATGTGCTTGGGGGTGCCGTCGGTGCCACACGCGCGGCGGTCGACTCGGGGATTGCGCCCAACGAGCTGCAGGTTGGGCAAACGGGCAAGACGGTCGCCCCAGAGCTCTACATCGCCGTTGCGGTGTCGGGTTCCGTGCAACACCTCGCAGGGATGAAGGACTCTAAGGTGATTGTCGCTATCAACACCGACCCCGAGGCACCCATCTTTCAGGTGGCGGACTACGGCTTGGTGGCAGACCTCTATCAGGTGGTGCCCCAGCTAATTGAAGCCCTCAAGAACGGGCAAAGCTAACCGACTCGTCAGGGGGAGCCTCAAGAGGCTTCCCCTGATGATTTTTGGTCAGAAAAACTCTCGGATGATGC
>JBDNDR010000338.1:0-2831 GCA_046718995.1 Fimbriimonadales bacterium | reverse complement strand
ATGCGCGCGAATCTCTTCTATGGCGAGTTGGCGCATGACGGGGCAGTAGGGGTCAGCAGGCGATACATGGTGGACGGTGGGACCCTCGTAGAAGGTGTCGGCGCGCCCGTGAGTGCGGTCTACATACTGGTCTGCCACCACGAAGTCGCCGGGCTTCACATGGGTTTGCAGGCTCCCTGCGGCGCACGGGCTAATCACGCGCGTGACGCCGAGCTCTTTCATCGCCCATAGGTTCGCCCGATAGTTAATCTTGTGGGGTGGGATGCTGTGTTTGCGCCCGTGTCGGGGTAAGAAAGCGACCTTGCGTCCTGCAATCTCGCCGATGGAGAGGGTATCACTGGGAGGTCCGTAGGGGGTATCAATTTTGACCTCTTCTACTTTTTCCAAGAACGAATAGAATCCGGAGCCTCCGAAGACCCCGATTTCAGCGAAAGGTTTCATCCAAGTTCCTCCTGTTGAGTTCGGTGTATTTGAGCGCTTCGGCAGCAGCGTTTTGCTCTGCCTGTTTTTTGCTGGAGCCGTGTCCCTGTCCAGCCACGATGTCGCGCAGGCGCACTTGCACCACGAAGGTTTTGCGGTGGGGTGTGCCGAGCTCCTCCACGACCTCGTAGGTGGGGGTGATGCGCCACCACGCTTGCGTGCGCTCCTGAAGCTGCGATTTGTAGTCTTCCACGGGCATCTTCCCCTCGGCGATGGACTCCAGCTCGGGCTTGAGGTGCTCCAGCACGAACTCACGCGCCTCCTTGTACCCGCGATCCAGATAGATGGCACCGATGACCGCTTCAAACGCATCGCTGAGGATAGAAGGGCGCTCG
Source organism: Fimbriimonadales bacterium (assembly GCA_046718995.1). Classification (GTDB taxonomy): domain Bacteria; phylum Armatimonadota; class Fimbriimonadia; order Fimbriimonadales; family GBS-DC; genus CAKZQI01. The sequence goes on along the minus strand of JBDNDR010000338.1, from coordinate 2,016 downwards.
CGACCACCTGCCGACTCCTCAGCTGGGCTGAGGCGGATGAGTATCGGTAGCCCCGCCCGCTTCGCCGCTTCACACAGGACGCTGGCACGCACGATACTGGCGCGTGCTTTGGAGAGTTGTCCCTGATCCCATTCGGGGTGGAGGTGGTAGAGGTATTCGGCGATAATGAGTCCCAGTACTGCATCGCCCAGCAGCTCCAATCGCTCGTTGCTGGCTTGGAGGTCGCCTTCGGTGTGCGAACGGTGCGTTAGAGCCTGCGCCGCTAACGCCTTGTTCTTTATAGGTAGCGTTGAGCCTACTTTTCGCAACCACCAGAAACGCACACCGAAATTATACCAAAGCCTGCTTCAACACTTGGGCGATACGCTCCGAAGCGTGCCCGTCACCGTAGGGGTTCACCGCTTGAGCCATCTGGCGATAGGCGTCCTCGTCGGTGAGCAGGCGTGTCGCCTCGCGCAGGATGGTCTCCGAGTCGGTGCCCACCAGTTTCGCCGTGCCTGCTTCTACCCCCTCAGGACGCTCGGTCGTGGAGCGAAGTACCAGAATCGGTTTGCCGAAGGCGGGCGCCTCTTCCTGAACACCTCCCGAATCGGTCAAAATGAGGGTCGCACGACGCATTACTTGGACGAATGGGGCATAGTCCAGCGGTTCGGTCAACAGGGCGCGGGGATGGTCTCCCAAGATAGGGGTAATCGCTTCCCGCACGAGGGGATTACGATGGAGGGGCACCAGCACCATAAGGTCTTCAAACTGTTCCAGAAGCGTGCGCACCGATTGGGCGATAGCATGCATCGGTTCGCCCCAGTTCTCTCGGCGGTGGGTCGTCAGCAGGATGAGACGCCCCTCGTGGTTCAACGCACGCGCTAAACTGGGGTCTTCGGTATGGAACGGCTGCTGTGCAACCCACAGCACAGCGTCGATCCCCGTGTTGCCCGTGACCCAGATGCGCTCGGCGGGAATATATTCGTTGAGCAGGTTCTGTCGGGCGCGTTCGGTGGGTGCGAAGTGGAGGTCGGCTATCGGCGCGGTCAACCGACGGTTGAGTTCCTCTGGGAAGGGATGGTACTTGTCGTAGGTGCGTAGCCCTGCTTCCACATGTCCAAAAGGGATTTTGTGATAGAACGCGGAGAGTGCTGACACGAAGGTTGTGGTGGTATCGCCTTGTGCCAGCACCACATCGGGGCGCTCCGAACGGAATACTGTGTCCAAACCCTGAAGCGTGCGTATGGTGATTTCGCTTAGGGTCTGATGGGGGGTCATGATGTTGAGGTCTATATCGGGTGTCAGGTCGAACAGCCGTAGCACTTGGTCTAACATTTCCCGATGTTGCCCCGTGGCGACGAGGCGCACCTTGAAGGTGGGGTCCGCTTGGAGTTGGCGTATCACGGGCGCCATCTTGATTGCATCGGGTCGGGTTCCACAGACTGCAATAACACGAAGCGTAGCCATCGCCTAAAGTGTACCTGTCGGGTATAATAGCCCTGTTCGGGGCGTGGCGCAGTATGGCTAGCGCGCCTGCTTTGGGTGCAGGAGGTCCCCGGTTCGAGTCCGGGCGCCCCGATACTGTTAGCGTGCCAGCAGTTTGCTACTCTCTATCAGCTCTGCCCCTGCCTGTTGCATCTCCGCTAAGGCGCGTGCGCTATCCTCAGGCTGAAGATTGACCCCGCGTATCGCATCGGTCAGGAGCTGGACACGGAACCCATGCTTGAGGGCGTCCAACACGGAGGCTCGCACGCAGTAGTCGGTCGCCAACCCACCCACAAGCAGGGTCTGCACGCCGCGTTCATCCAGCAATTGGAGCAGGGTCTTGCCATCGTCGGTGTGCCCTTCGAAAGCCGAGTAGCCGTCATCGGTTGTGCTGGTGCCCTTAGAGAGGATGACCGTGCCTACGGGGAGTCTCAGGTCGGGGTGAAACTCGGCACCGTGAGTGCCCTGAATGCAGTGGGGCGGCCATTTGCCCCCGAACTCAGCGAAATGTTGGGTGTTCGCAGGATGCCAGTCGCGCGAGGCGGCGAC
>JBDNDR010000337.1:0-2836 GCA_046718995.1 Fimbriimonadales bacterium | reverse complement strand
AGTCGCCCTGCCACCCTACACCGAGAGCCTCGCCAAACTGTAAGATTCAGCACGGGTTCCACTCCAAAACCTCCTCCCATCGCCCCAGAACAGGCGATAGGAACCCTTTTCTAAGAACATCGCACCCCAAACCCCGTCAAATTAGTGTATTATTCTCTTGTCAAGGAGAACCGTTATGAGAGAGCGTTTATGGATTGTCTTAGCATTGTTGGTAGGCACAGCGACGATGGCGTTCGCACAGCCGGCGATCCCTACCCCGAATCTCCAAGCGCAGTTAGAAGCCGAGGCACCAGGTGTGCTGTTCTACCGTGAGGGGCAAGATATTCGTCGTGTGTGGGGCGTACCATTCGCTTTCGGGAGTAGCCCCGTAGATACCGCCCAGAGTTTTGTGAACCGTTATGAAACCCTCTTCACCAACCGAATGAGCCAGCTCCGGTTTAGCCACACCCAAGATGTGATGAATGGCAAGTTTACGGCAATCTATTATGTCCAAGAGGTGAACGGCATCCCTGTGGACAAGGGGGAGATGACCCTGCTGGTGCTCATGCGTGAGGACTATCCGCTGGTGCTGGTGAGCAACGCAGTGCGCGCTGTGGAGCCTGTAGAGACGACTCCGAAGCTCACTGCCGAGGACGCTATCGCCCTCCTCCAGAAGGTGCGTCCCGACTTGGAGGTAGATAGCAAGCCCGAGCTGGTGGTGTACCTCAGTGAGGCACAGACCCATCTGGCTTGGGCGTTCAGCGTGGACAACCATATTCTGGAACAGCGTGAACGGTATCGCGTGTTTGTGGACGCGCACACAGGTGCCGTGCTGGAATGGCGCTCTGAGGTCTACTATCAAGACATCGTAGGGCAGGTACAGGGCTATGCGACGCCCGGCTTGCGTCCCGATACCTCGCAGAATCCCCCTGTCCTCCGCACGATTCCCAAACTGCGCCTGAGTGTGATTGGTGGCTCCAGTGTGTATAGCAATCTGGACGGCAGTTTCACCCTGCCGTTCAGCGGTTCTGGCAGCGCCACCGTTCAAGCCGACCTGATTGGCACAGGGGTACGCGTGCAAAACCAGGCAGGCACGACCCTCTCGCTTCAGCAGACCGTCACGCCGCCCGGTCCTGCCAACTTCCTGTTCAACAGCCCGCCTGCCGAGTTCAACACAGCGCAGATGAACGGGTTGATACACACGCAGATTGTCTACGATTTCATCAAGTCGATCAACCCCAACTATCCCGGTGTGGATATCCAGATTCCCTGTAATGTGAATCTCAACCAGACCTGCAACGCCTACTACAGCAACCGTACCATCAACTTCTATCGGGCGGGCGGTGGCTGTGTGAATACCTGCTACTCCACAGTCGTCTATCACGAGTATGGGCACTTCGTGATTGCGATGGGGCATCCCAACGCGGCGGGCGACTATCACGAGGGTATCTCCGATGTGACGGCGGCGTTCCTGACCGACGACCCATGCTTGGGCATCGAGTTTCAGGGAGCGGGCACCGGTTGTATTCGCAATTCGGTGAACAGTCGCCTCCATCCCTGTTCGGGAGCGGTTCACACTTGTGGGCAGGTCATCAGCGGGGCGTTCTGGCAGACCTTGCTGGAGCTACGCCAGCGCTACGGTGGCAACCGTCAGCAGGCGCTGAATGTGGCGCGTCCACTCTACCTCAACAGCATTCTCCTGCGCCCGACGGGGATTAGCCCCCAGATTACGATTGATGTGCTGACTCTGGATGACAACGACGGCAACATCTACAACGGAACGCCCCACTATCAGCAGATTGCCACAGGGTTCGCACGGCACAACCTGCCGGCGCCCCAAATCGACTGGGTGTCCATCCAGCCCATCGTGTTGCCTGCTGAAGTCGTTGCCCCTCCCACGAATGTGGCGTTCCCGCTGATGCGAGTCGTGGTGCAGGTCTCCAACTTGGCAGGTCAGGTCAATCCGAACGCAGTGTTCGTGCGCTACTCGGTGAACGGCGGGTCAACCCAAAGTGTGACTCTGCGCCGAATGAGCAACACCGACCGCTACTTCGGGGTCATCCCCGTTCCGCCCTGTGGTAGCACAGTGCGTTACTATATTGAGGCGCTGGACACGCAGGGCAGGAGCACTTTCTACCCTCGCGAGGGCGCCAACGCTCCGCTCCGCGTGCTGTCCGCACTGGACTTCGTGCTGACCTTCGAGGATACCTTTGAAACTAATCTGGGCTGGACGGTTCAAAACGACCCCTCCCTCACGGCAGGTGCGTGGGTGCGCGATGTGCCGCGAGGAACCTCACAAAGTGGTCAACCTGCCAATCCTGCCAACGACTCGCCCGATGCAGGCACACGGTGCTTTTTCACCGGACAGGGTAGCGTTGGAGGTGCGGTGGGCGAAGCCGATGTGGACGGAGGTCCAACCTATGTCATCTCGCCCGTACTGAACCTGGCTGGAGGCGACGCAGTGATAGAGTACTACCGCTGGTTCTACAACGGCACAGTGGTTGACGATACCTTCTTCGTGGAGGTGTCCAACGATAACGGTGCGACTTGGCAGCGCGTGGAAACGGTGAGCTACCAGGCGGGCGTGACGAACCAGTGGGTGCGACGCAGTTTCCGCGTGGGCGACTATGTCCCACCAACGGCTCAGGTACGGGTGCGTTTCGGTACATCCGATAATCCGAATAACTCGATTACTGAGGCAGGTGTCGACCACTTCGTGGTGCGCCGAATCGTCTGTCCCTGAGGCTCTTTCAGGGCGAGCGAGTGTTTGAACCTTACCCCCTCTCTCTGATTGGAGGAGAGGGGGTGCTTCTTATTTCCCTCGTGAGGGAACGCAACGGGCTGTTATGGATTAGCC
>JBDNDR010000336.1:0-2846 GCA_046718995.1 Fimbriimonadales bacterium | reverse complement strand
TGGAAATGTTCCTCTAAAGCTTTCTTGTCAGCGTAGAGAGCGAAGCGACCACACATATCAGTCTCCTAACCGCTCACCGACTTGCGGATGATACCCGTTGAGGAAGGCGGGAATTGTCATCTTCGCTCGGCTTTCGGGTTGAACCTCCAAAAGGCGCAGGGCACCCTCACCACAGGCGACATCCACACCCTCTTTCGAACAAGCGACAATCGTGCCCGGTTCAGCGGTGTGGGAGGCATCGATCGGTAGAGTGCGCCAGATTTTTAGAAGTTTTCCCCGCCAAGTTGTCCAACCACCGTACTTTGGCAAAAAGGCGCGCACCCGGTTATGGCAGCGGTGTGCCGATTCGTCCCAGCGCAGGCGCATATCCTCTTTGGTCAGCAGTTTCGTGTAAGTGGCTTCTGCGTGATTCTGTGGGGTTCTCTGTAAGGTGCCCTCTTGAAGCCGTTGTAGCCCCTCCACAAGCAAGTCTGCACCCAGATGTGCCAGTTTATCTTCCAGCGAGCCGGCATCATCCTCAGGTTCTATTGGGATGGTGCGTTGCAGATAGATGTCGCCTGCATCCATCTCGGCGACCATCTCCATCAGGGTGACACCCGTTTCATGCTCACCCTCTAAGATAGCGCTCTGGATAGGGGAGGCGCCACGATATTTGGGTAAGAGGGAGCCATGTAAGTTCCAGTTCCCAATCGGTGCGATATTGAGCAGAGCTTGAGGCAGAATCTTGCCATAGGAAGCCAGCACAATCAGGTCAGGAGACAGCTTGCGCACCTGCTCCAAAAACTCGGTATCCCGAGCACGTTGGGGCGTCAGAATGGGGAGTCCGGTGCGCTCCGCCGATTCGTGAACGGGGGTCTTGATAGTTCGCCAACCCCTGCCTGCCGGTTTAGGCGGTTGCGTCACGACGGCAAGAATCGGGTAGCCCTCTGAGCAGAGGCGTTCCAGCGCAGGCACAGCGAATGCCCCAGAGCCGAAAAACAGGATTCGGGGACGCGCTGTAGCGCTCAGAGTTCCTCCTCCTCGTCCGTGTGCGGCATCTGCCAGTGGAGTGTTTCGGGGATGACGCGGTCAATAAACAGCACGCCATCTAAGTGGTCTACCTCGTGCAGCACCACGCGCGCGGGTAGCCCTTCTAACTGGAGGCGGATTGGTTTACCATGCCGGTTCAGCCCTCGTAGAGTGATGTATTTGGGACGCTTCACATCGCCGTACAGTCCCGGAATGCTCAGGCACCCTTCTAAGCCCACCTGTTCGCCGGCGCGTTCCAGAATCTGCGGATTGATAATCACGCGGAGCGGCTGATTATCTGGCTCAATTACGATAACTCGCAGTGAGACACCGACCTGAGGCGCTGCAAGCCCGATACCGTTCGCGTTGCGCATCGTTTGAACCATATGGTCAATGAGCTCTTGGATGTCGGGCGACATTCGGGGCACGGGGCGCGCCTTCTTGCGTAGGGTCGGGTCAGGATATTTCACGACCCCATCATCGGTGCGTTCAAACAGAGGAATAAAATCGTCAGGTACGATGATATCACCAATCTTCATCGCCCAAATTGTACCTAAGGGGCACGAGGTATACTAAAGCTTGCAGGTGGAAGCACGATGAACTGGAACGCACGCGCCTTGAGACAGGCTTTCCTGAGTTTCTTCCAACAAAAGGGGCATCTGCTCTTACCGTCGGATAGCCTTGTACCCAAAGACCCCTCGTTGTTATTCACCAGCGCGGGGATGGTTCAGTTCAAGCCTTATTTTCTTGGGGTTGCACAGCCGCCTGCGCCCCGCGTCACGACAGTTCAAAAATGCCTTAGAACCACCGACATCGACTCGGTGGGTGACCTGTCGCACCTGACTTTCTTTGAAATGTTGGGCAACTTCAGTTTCGGCGACTACTTCAAGCGAGAGGCAATTCTGTGGGCGTGGGAGTTCCTGACAGAACACCTGAAAGTGGATACCGACCGCCTCCAGTTCACCGTGTTTCAGGATGATGACGAAGCTTTTAATATCTGGCATCGTGAGGTCGGGATTGAGCCGCATCGAATCTGGCGGTTGGGTGAGAAAACAAACTTCTGGCCCGCCAACGCCATCAGTGAAGGTCCCAACGGTCCGTGCGGTCCTTGTTCGGAGATTTTTTATGATACGCAAATAGATACGGGTTGTACCAGTCCCGAATGCGGACCCGCCTGCGATTGTGGGCGTTGGCTGGAGATTTGGAACTTGGTCTTTATGCAGTATGAGCGTTCCGAAGAGAACGGCAAACCGAAACTGACGCCCTTGCCTAAGCAGAATATCGATACAGGGATGGGCTTGGAGCGCACGGCTGCGGTGCTGATGGGGTTCAGTAGCCCCTACGAGACCGATGTCTTTGTGCCGATTGTGCGCCAGATAGAAGCGCTATCAGGGACACGCTTGGGAGCAGGCGAGCCTCAGGACACCGCTATACGACTGATTGCCGACCATATCCGCTGTGCGACCTTCACGATTGCTGATGGTGTCATCCCCCAGAACGAGGGGCGTGGCTATGTGCTAAGGCGTATCATTCGGCGGGCTATCTTGCGTGGACAGCGGGTGCTGGGTTTTGAAAAACCGTTCATGGCAGACCTCGTGCCTGCAGTGATTGAAGCGCTGGGTGACCACTACCACGAAATTGTTCAGCGTAAAGACTATATCACGACCACATTGCGCTATGAGGAAGAGCGGTTCCGCCAAACGGTGCAGTCGGGCTTAGCGCGCTTGGAGGAAATGCTCGCCAGCGACGAAGTGCAAGGGGCACGCCTGCTCTCAGGGGAGCGTGCCTTTATGCTCTACGATACCTACGGTTTTCCGTTGGAGTTGACGCAAGAGGTG
>JBDNDR010000335.1:0-2865 GCA_046718995.1 Fimbriimonadales bacterium | reverse complement strand
CCATTCTCCACCAGCCACGCTTGTAAAGTGCAAGGTTGGGGGACGGACACCTCCGTCGGGATGCCCAGCACCTCAATCGTACCGAGGGTCTGTCCCCGGTCTAAGCGTGTGCCTATCTCCAGCGGTGCCAGCGTGCAGTAGCCGACGACGGGCGCACGAATCTCCATCGGGGCAGGCGGTTGCCATCCCGAGGGTGCAGGAACTTCTTGCTCAGCAGGGGGCGTCTCAGCGTAGCCGCTCAGGAAGAGGGGTGGCATCGCTTCCGCCAGAGGGGTAGATGTCTCACCCTGCGCTCGGCGCAGCACCAGCTTCGTGCTACCCGATTGAACCTCTAAACGGCTCACATTCCGCTCGCTCATCAATCGCGCCAAATGCTCCAGTTGCTCCATTACAGTTTCCATTTGAACACTGCCGTCTCCACGAATCGCAAAGAGTAGCTGAGCACCACAATCACCAGCGCGATGTAGAGGATGAGCGCCGCCGTCTCACTGGTCTGCACTGCCGCTTTGAGCACGCCTTCTCGCGCTTCGCTGGGCATCAGGGTGAACCGCGCCAACAACTGGTCTAACTGCCCAATCAGGTTCAGCACCTGTCCCTGCAGGGGCTGGCGGAAGAAGTAGGCGATGCCCAACACCGCTCCGATGGTGAGGGGCGCAAAGAGTTGATATTTTTGGCGCTGGTGCTCGTTGAAAATCACGCACTCAGCACAACGCTGTTTGAGTTCCCACTTGGTGAGCGTTTTATTGTGGGGGATATACTTGGCGTTCTTTTCGGGGTCGTCGCTGATGCGGGCATCTTTGAGGGCTAAGGCGATGTTCTTCTCCTCACACATACAGCCGACACCCTCACGCCAGCAGGTGCGTCGCGCGTGATAAATCGGGCAGCGCTGGCGCACATAGTCGCGGCAATAGGGCAGTTGCCAGCACTTGCCCAGAAAGCGTTGGGGCACCTCCTGCCGAGCGACCCCTGCGCCCAGCGTGAGCGTATGATCCACACTCGCCCCGTAGCGGATACGACGAATGGCATGCGCAAACCCTACGAACACCGTCAGCACCAGTCCCGGCGGGAATAGCACCCAGACCAGGTTCCGAATCTGGGTGAGGGCGTACTCGCGCAGACTGCCCGGCGTGGGCATCATATCCAGTTGACCGAGCGCCAGTGGGAACCCCCAATAGAACAGCCCTGCCAAAGCCAGCATCACCACGCCGACTAAGGGTTCCTCCAGATAGTTCCACGCCACCCCAATCACGACCATGCCCGCCCCCAGCAGGACCATCCGTCCCGCGAAGGTGAGATTGCCTTCGATGCGGGCTTGGTCTTGCGCCGAGAAGCCGCCCGACTGGTCTAAGCCAGCAATCAGCACCGCATAGAGCAGGTAGACGAACCCCAAAATAAAGATAATAGCGCCTCCGCTAATCATCCACTGGGTGATTGTTGTAATCCAGCGGAGCATCAGCTGGCGCTGATACTCACGTTGTATAGAAGGACGCTTCGCGCTCATTGCCTACCCCGTTGTGTAAGTATACCTATTTAGACGCTTCGGCTTCGCTTTTGGTGCGAGGGGGCGCACTGGCTAAGAAGGCACAGGCGTCGGGGAGCGCCTCACGCACAATCATCAGATGCTCACACGCAGGATATTCGCGATATTCCAACCGTTGGAGTTCCATCGCTTGCAGGCGGCGGTAGGCAGTCTGGATGTTATTCATCAGAAATGTCAGTTCCTGTGCGCCGACCGTCATAAAGATAGGGAGGTCTTTCGGGAGGTTGGTCGGCTGACCCGCTCCTGCGAAGATGGCGACCGCTCGGAACCGCTCGGGACGCTGGGCTAACACGGCGAAGCTCTGTGCCCCGCCCATCGAGTGCCCCATCAGATAGACGCGTTCGGGGTCTACCGGTATGAGCTTTTGAGCGGCTTCCATCGCGCCCCACACATGATTGAGTGAAGTGCTGGTTCTCGGTGCAATCACCGCCCAGCCGTATTTCTCCGCCTCCTTCAGCACCTGTCCCAGCCCATAGCCCTCGAAAAAGAGATGTTCGTTGCCCCCAGCCCCGTGAAGCGCCACCACCAACGGGATGGGTTTGCCTGCTTGAAACTGTCTTGGGAGGTAGAGTCGGAAGTAGTAGGTGCCGCTGGCATAGGAGGTCGCCATCCAATAGTCGCCGGTCTGGGCTTGCCAACCGCGCGCATTCCGCTTCCAGCCCTCAACCAGCGTCTCGGCAAAGCGCAGTTGCTTGAGCAGGGGATAGTTCGTTTCGGGGGATGTGCCTGCAAGACAGGCTTGGAGCACCTCGTGGGTCATCTTGACGGTGGCGCGTTCGATGGGGTCGGCATCGGGGTGTGCCTCCAGTGCCTGCTCAAGAGCCTCCAGCCGTTCGGTAAGCCGACTCACTAAGCTGAGCGGTTGTTCCCAAGTGCGTAGAGAGTTGCCCCCATCGCTCAGCGTAAAACGCACGCGGTAGTCTCCCTCAGGCAGAGCGGGCAGAGAGACGGCTTGCTGGTCGGGGCGCCACTCGGCGAGGGTTTGTGCTGAAACCTGTTTATTGCCGAAGACCCTCAGAGTGAGTGCGAGTGGTTTTTCGGGAGCGACCGCCTCATAGTAGTTAAAAATCTGGATGGTACGGAGCTTCGCATCGCGCTCGTAGGCTTGGGTATCTGCCAGGCGTTGGAAGCGCGTGCCGATAGAGCCTGCGTAGAGCATCGCAGCGGACGGTTCCTCTGCGGAGCGCAGGCGCGCGCAGGTGATAGTCAGCTGGCGTGCCAGCACAGGGAGCCGATTGGAGAAGAAAGCGGTAATCCCATCCGAAAGCGGCTGGGTGGCACGCATGCGGGCTTCCTGGGAACTGCGATGTGCCTCCCAACACGCC
>JBDNDR010000334.1:0-2873 GCA_046718995.1 Fimbriimonadales bacterium | reverse complement strand
AAGGCGTTGGAGGAAGTATTGGAGAATTTAGAATCGCAGGGCTACACGGTGGTGGTGCTGTTCGATAGCCAGCCGCGTGCGGTGTTCGCACTTCAAGACTTGCCCCGCTCGTCTGCAAAGCCGGCGATTGCGGAACTGCATACGATGGGGATACCCACTGCGATGCTCACGGGCGACAACGCCACCACTGCCCAAGCCATCGCTCGGCAGGTGGGCATCGAGCAGGTCTACGCCGAGCAGCTGCCTGAGGAGAAGCAGGCAGTCGTGGCTCAGATTCAAGACCAAGTGGGTGCGGTGGCGATGGTGGGAGATGGAATCAACGATGCGCCTGCCTTAGCCGTCGCCAAAGTGGGGATTAGCATCGCGCACGGGGGCACCGACTTGGCGCGCGAGACCGCCGACTGCGTGCTGATGCGGGATGACCTGCGCTTAGTGCCCCAGATTCTGAGGTTGGCACGCCGAGCGATGCGCACGGTCGTTGCTAACATCGCCTTTGTGCTGGTGGTGCGTGCGGTCTTCTTTGCGCTGGCTCTGCTGGGTCAGACCACCCTCTGGATGGCGATTCTGGCGGATATGGGCGTGACGCTGCTGGTCGTGGCGAATGGGCTGAGGCTCGTTCGGTAAGGTTCAAAAGCCCCCTCTCTGCTTATGGAGAGGGGGCTAAGGTCGGTGTGCTAACTACTGGGTGCAGTGCGCGGTTTGAGCGGTTTCGGTGGGGCACCCAGCTCCGATGAGACCTCGCTGGATGTTTCGGCTTCCGGCGGTGCGACGGGTTCGGGCGTCGGGGGCAGAGGAGCCGTATCCGAGCCGTCTTCGCGCAAGAGCGCCAAAAACTCCTCACGCGCAAGGTTCTCCCGTTCCAACAGCACCTGCACAATCCGATCCATCTTATCACGGTGCTGGGTCAGGATTTCTTTGGCGCGCTGATAGCACTCGTCGATGATTCGGCGCACCTCTTGGTCAATCTCGTACGCTATCTGTTCGCTGTAGTTGCGGTCCTCCATAATATCGCGTCCGAGGAATGGGCTACCATGCCGGCGTCCGAAGGTGAGCGGACCGAGCTTCTCGCTCATACCGAACTCGGTGACCATCGAGCGGGCAATCTCGGTGGCGCGCTTGAGGTCATCCATCGCACCCGTACCCACCTCGCCGAACACAATCTCCTCCGCTACACGCCCACCCAACATCGTGGTGATACGGTCCAGCAGGGCTTGACGCGTGTAGAGGTAGCGGTCTCGCTCTGGCATCTGGACGGTGTAGCCCAGCGCCATCCCACGCGGGAGGATGGAGATTTTATGAACCGGCTCCCCTTCGGAGACCAGCTCTCCCACGATGGCGTGCCCCACCTCGTGATAGGCGACCACCTCGCGCTCTTTGGGGTCGACCACACGGTTGCGTCGCTGTGGACCGGCAATCACTCGGTCGACCGCCTCATCAAACTCCTCCATCGTGATTCGGGTCTTGTTGCGCCGTGCGGCGATGAGGGCGGCTTCGTTCACAAGGTTGGCTAAGTCGGCTCCTGTAAAGCCGGGCGTCCGCTTCGCAAGCACCTCAATATCCACATCGGGCGCCAGAGGCTTACCCTTCGTGTGCACTTCCAGGATTTTCTTGCGTCCCTCCACATCGGGCGGGTCTACCACGATATGGCGGTCAAAGCGTCCCGGTCGGAGCAGAGCGGGGTCCAGAATATCGGAGCGGTTGGTTGCAGCAATCACGATGATACCGAGATTGGGGTCAAAGCCATCCATCTCCACCAGCAGCTGGTTGAGGGTCTGCTCGCGCTCATCGTGTCCACCACCCAAGCCAGCGCCGCGCAGTCGTCCGACCGCATCGATCTCGTCTATAAAGATGAGGGCAGGTCGGTTCGCTTTGGCGGTTTCAAACAGGTCGCGCACGCGTGCGGCGCCGACGCCCACGAACATCTCCACAAAGTCCGACCCGCTGATGTGGAAGAACGGGACCCCCGCCTCACCTGCGACCGCGCGCGCCAAGAGGGTCTTCCCACACCCAGGCGGTCCCAGCAGCAGGATGCCTTTGGGGATTTTGGCGCCGAGCGCTTGATACTTGCGCGTGTTCTTGAGGTAGTCCACTACCTCAGCGAGCTCCTGTTTTGCCTCTTCGACCCCAGCGACATCGTCAAAGGTGACTCGCGGGATACTCTCGTTGTAGCGTCGGGCACGCGCCTTACCGAAGGAGAAGGCTTGGTTGTTGCCTGCCTGTGCCGAGCGCATCAGCAGGAGCCAGAACAGCCCCCCGATGAGCAAAATCACGAGGAACATCCCCAGCATCTGGCTGAGGTAGCCCGAGACTTGGCTGTCTTGGGAGAACTTAAGACTGACATTAGCGTCGCGCATCTGGTCGTACAGGCGGCTGCGGGCATCGCCTTCAGGGGGCAGAGTCGCATAAAAGTTCGTGCCATCTTTGAAGGTTCCGACCAAGCGGTTGCCTTGAACGGTTGCCTCGCGAATCGTGCGCGCTTGGATATTCTGTACCAGGTCGGTGTAGGTCAGCTCGGTGGCGCCCATCGGCTGAAGATTGCGAAGGTACTGCATCAACAGAAGCACCACCAACACAAGCCCCACCACGGTAAGAAGAGTTCGTGCGTTCTTACTCAACATACCCTCCTATGTGTTATAGACGATTCTGGCACGCAGAAGGTTGCCTCCTCAGTGCCACGGTTTCATAGCCTCTATCAGTATACCCCTTCATTACCCCCAAAGGTTCCCAGTGGGTATAATACCCCGAAGCAGTCAGGAGGAGAAGAGCGTTGATACGACAATTCATCTACTTGGCGATAATCTTGGTACTTGTGGGAGTCTCTGCGTGGGCGCTCACCGCTAAACCCGTTCGGCGTGGATTGGATGTGCAAGGTG
>JBDNDR010000333.1:0-2875 GCA_046718995.1 Fimbriimonadales bacterium | reverse complement strand
TCCGATAGGCACGGTCTGGTCGCAGAGGAAGCAAAATCCCGTGTACCGGGCGCGCAGGATGGAGTGTCCGCGTGGAATCGCAAGACGGTTCACACACTCCAAGTGAACCCATAGGTCGTCGCTCTCTCGGTGGGCAATCTGCTGACCAATCTGTATTGTCTGCAAACAGGCGTGACAGATGCTCTCAAGACGCGCCGAAATCACACGCAACGGACGGAGAACCAGTGCCGGAGATGGCTGTACTGGTTCGCTTTGCGTCGACTGTTGCTCAGGGGCGTCGGGTTTCCAACGCCGGTTGATTGGAATAGGTTTTGCCATAGCCGATTAGTTCTTTCGCTTGCGTGAGCGTTTGGGCATTTTAATTGATGCGCGCTTCTTGGAACTTGGCGCAGGGAGCTTCGCAGACACTCTGGGGGCAGTGACCTTGAACTCGGCGATACCCTTGCACCCAGTTGCCAGTAAGCTCCCGCTATCGCCACACACGAAACAGTCGGAGTGGCGATCCGCCGAAACGGGCGATACCTGCTGGCGTAGCAGGTCGTAGTACACATACGGCTGAACGGGGTGGCACCCGGTGCAGAGCTTCACCAGTTCCCACACCAGCAGGTTTGCCACCACGCCGTTCAGAAAGACCACTTGGGGGTTGGGAATCGCTTCCCCTTGTACATAGCCACGCGCAACCGACATCGCACGCTGGTCGGGTGTGAGCTGTTCCAGCACGCTCTGGTTCACCAAGTGCCCGACACAGGTGAGACAGGCGGTTTGACCGGGCATCACCACTTGAACCTGTCCTCCGCCTTGCTGGAGCTTGCCGTTCTCAGCACGCACGCCCACCCCCGCATCCAAGTAGGGGATTAGCCCACAGACCGCGACCAGGTTCAGATACTGGCGTACCACCGCCGAGTCGACGGCGCCCACAATCAGGTCAGCACTCAAGAGGGCACGGAGGGCAATCTCCGTACGCGCATCGACTGCCAGCGGTGTGACGGGCACCTCCAAAGGCATGCGCACCCGATTCAGATGGCGGGCAAGGGCATCCACCTTGAACAGGCGCATGGTGGCTTGGGCGTGCAAGGCTCCGACCACACGGTTCAGGTTGCTCAGCTCTAAGCGGTCAGGGTCAATCAGCACGAGTTCGCCGATACCGAGGTGGGTCAGGGCGAGCGCGACTTGTGAACCCAACCCTCCAGCGCCGACCAACGCCACACGGAGCTGATTGAGGATAATCTGCCCCTCGACACCGAACGCGCGCACTTGACGGTCGTACACCGCAAGTTGGGCGTCAGCGAAGTCGTGTGAGTCGCCGGCACCCGAGTAGTAGATGGTGTAGGGGATGCCCATCACCTTGAGGCGCGTGATAGGCATCGCCTGCTGAGTCAGTTCGTCCCACAGATAACCTTCGAATCGCCTGTCGGTGTGGAACTTGATTTTGCCAAAGCGTATCGGGTTCGTACTCAAGGTGTTCAGGGCGGACTGGTCTACAGTGTTCTCAGGCGAGGTATTGGAACCGTGTTCTTGATGAGTCTGCGGATAGCCGTCGGCTTCCAGGAGTGCCAGACCCTGCTGAGCGCAGCGGCTTAGGAGCGCTTGCACCCTCTCGGGACGCACAACGATGCGATGGGCAGCCCGCTCGGCGTAGTCATCCTCTTGTAGGGACACCAACTCTTGCGCCAGGAGTATCACGCGTGTTTCGATCTCCAGCGTTTGGCAGAGGAGGAAACACCGGGTTGCGCGCATTGGCTCGCTCTGCAGGGCATTTTGCAGTTGTGCCCATACGCGCAGAGGGAGGCGCACCTCCCCCTGTTCGTATGCGCCCGAGCGAGTGCTTAGCGACTCCATCGTTCCAGCGCACCCTTGATGAGCTCACACACGCTCAGCAGAGAGTGCCCGCTGAGAGGGTCGTTTGCAGGCTTCCACGAGCGAATGTGGAGACAGCATCCCGTCCAGCCCTTCTGCTGAGGGGGTTCCATCCGTTGCCGGTTCGGGTCGTGCGAGGTCAGGTCGTAGAACACATGCGACAACCGCTTCCCGTTGCGCAGGCGCAGGTTGTGGTCAACATAGAACCAGTCGGGCGGCGACAGCGGATAGTTGGGTGGCAGAAGTATCAGGATGTCCGTCGTCTCGTAGTTGTAGCCCTCCGGGAGTGGGAAGTCGCTGATGACCACCCAAGTCCCCTCTACATCATCGTATTGCGCACTCTTGGTTTGCGAGTAAGAGATGGCACACAGTACGCACTCGCTTGTGATGCGTTGAAGGCGAGCATTTTTATTCAAGGTTTCACCCCCTTATGAACCGGTGTGGGCGCTCCCCTTTTAGAACCCCCTGCCGAAGGCGATTAGAAGGATGCGCCGTCTTCCCAGCGCGGCAGCTCGGTAAGGGCAGGTGCCTCGCGGATGACCTCTTGCGGCTCCCGAGGAGGCACAATCGCAGGGTTAGGAGTCGCGGTGGTGTTGTCCGTCTCGGGAAGTATCGGCAGAAGCGTAATCTCGTACTCGGTGTCGTTAATCCGAACCTTCTCTGTCTTCGTGTGCTGGTTCATCATAATCACCCCTGTTTGTAGATGGTACCCAATTTATACGGTGTTCAGTGTAATGAGTTCCCGAATCTCCCCCGAGATTCGCGCTGAATTGGGCGAAATCTTTGAAGTGTGGAGCTATAGGTTCCAGCTTTGCAAGTCCTGCGAGGAGTTACTGAACCATTTTATAGTATAATCGTGAAGAGGTGAACTATGTCCAGAAAATCGCATCTTCTCGGATGGAGTTTGGGGCTGAATCTCCTACTGGTGGGGATGTTGGTGATGCGTGCGCAGAGTGAGGGTCCCGTTGTGGCGCCCGAATCGGTGCCTCAGTCGCCACCCGTGACCACCCAACTTGCT
>JBDNDR010000332.1:0-2887 GCA_046718995.1 Fimbriimonadales bacterium | reverse complement strand
AACGGCTTCGAAACTCAAGCAAAGCATGCGGCGACGGCAGGCTTTATCAAATGGCTCTGTTCGGGCGCGTTCTTTGCGGTGGCGGTCTACATCCTCTACACAGCACGCCATCATCTTCGGTATGTGTGGCGCGTCGTGATTGGTGAGGTGCCCCCGCCTCCACCTGGCACCGAACTGATGTCTTACCGGTGGGCGTTCTGGGGGCTGGTCGGCTCGTTCCTGGTGATAGTGTTATGGGCGTCGTGGGCGGGGATGACCTGGTGGGTTGCAGGCGTGATTTTCGCCATCTACCTGCTGGTGATGGGGTTGGTGATGGCGCGCTGTACCGCCGAGGGGGGACTGCTGATTACCGAAGGCTGTTTCACCCCGATGGATGTCGCCACGATGGAGAAGTACTCGCTCCTATCGCCCAAGAACCTCACGGTGATGGCATTTCTGGATGCGATGCTATTACGCGACATGCGCGGGATCCCGATTACAGGCTTTCTGGATGCGCAGAAGCTGGGCGACGAGGTTCGGCTCCAGCGTCGGCTCCTGCTCAAGACTTTGGCGTTCGGGATTGTCTTTGCGCTGATTGTGGCGTTCGCGTTCCAGCTGTGGCTCCCCTATCAGTACGGGGCGATTAATCTGTACGGTTATGTCTACCAGCGTCAGCCGACCCAGTTTTTTCAGGAGAATATGCCATTTATGTCGGGTGGGGGCGCTGAGACACCTGTGCCGGCGTTCCGTCCGCTCTTCTTCGGCTTAGGTTTTGTGTTCACGCTGGGATTAGCGTGGGGGCGGTCGGTGTTTGCGGGGTTCCCGTTCCATCCGCTCGGCTTTGCGATGAGTGCCAGCTGGGGTTCGGTGATTCTCTGGTTCTCTATGTTTGTGGCGTGGCTCATCAAGGCGCCGCTCCTACGCTATGGGGGGATGCCGCTCTACCGCAGGGCGCGCCCTTTCTTCTTGGGCATGATTTTCGGCGAGTTCTTCTCCGCTGCGGTCTGGGCACTTCTAGCGCTCCTGTTCGGTGTTGAGACGCCGGTCTACCCCTGGCCTTGACAAGCGCGGGTGTGGTTCCGACACTGAGCGGATCCAAAAAAACGCCTCTCATTTTGGAAAGAATTGCCCTTCTCAATCAATCGCTGTGATGTGGAAAAAGCCTGTCGATGGACTTTCTGAAGCGTGTAGTGGCGAGGAAACTCTTGCCTTTGTGGGTGGGTCTGACGATTACGGCGGGCGTCCTGCTGAGCGGCTCAGTGGGGCTAATCAAGCTCTACCGCGAGAGCATCAACCAGATAGAAGCTGACCGCAAAGAGTATCTACTGACTTTAGCGAAATCGGCTTCACTGCTGGTGGACGCTGAAGCGCAGCTCCAGCTCAAGATGGGCGAGGAGAACACCCCGGAATATCAACGCCTCATCCAACCCCTTGCACGCTTTCTGGAACTCCATCCTGATGTGCGATTTGTGTATACCTTTGTTCAAAAAGAGGGCAAGGTCTATTTTCTGTTAGATCCAACCCCTCCGGGCGACCACGATGAGGATGGAGTGGACGACAAGTCATATCTTTGGGACGAATGCGAAAGCAATCCTGCTATGGACGAATTCTTCCGCACCCAGACGGCGGTGGTAGGGAATTCCATCGAGTCAGTCTGGGGCGTTTTCTACAGCGCTTATGCACCACTCTACAGTTCAAAGGGCGAGTTTCTTGGAGGGGTTGGGGTCGATGTAACGCAGGAGCGATTTGCAAGCTACTTCGAGTCTGCACGGCGTGCGTATCATCGGGGGATGTTGACCCTTATCGGATTGGCGGTGCTGTCCGGACTCCTGGCAGGGTGGGGTTTCTGGCGGTTCAGTCGCGCCCGCCAAACCCAACAGTTCCAGCAGAAGGTGGATGAGATTCAGGCGAACGCGCTGGCGAAACTGGTTCAGGGTCAGCCGTTGCGGAATGTGCTGGGCGAACTGTGTCTCCACTTGGAGCAGATTTTGCCCGGAGCGCGCTGTAGCATTATGGAATTCATAGACGGCAAGCTGTACTATCTTGTGGCGCCGAGCTTACCCGAAGAGTATGTGCGATTCACCGACGGTATCACCATCACACCAGATTTAGGCTCATGCGGACCTGCAGTCTTCCACAAGAAGCCGACCATCACGGAGGATATTCAAGGCGACCCCTATTGGGAACCCGTGCGCAACTTCGTGCTGCCATTCGGCTTCCGAGCGTGCTGGTCTCAGCCCGTGATTGGGCAAGGTGAGGTGGTCTTGGGCACTTTCGCCATCTATCTCGACACGCCACGCAAGCCACTACCCGTCGAGGCGGAGATGCTGGAAAGGGTTGCTCACCTCATCGCCTCAGCAATTCAGTATGATGCAGCGCGCCATCAACTGGAAGAGAGCCTCGCCTATGCGCGCTCCATCCTGAAAAGCTTGCCCGACCTCGTGTTTGAGGTGAGTCGAGAGGGGCAGTTTCTGGAGGTCTATGCCACGCACCCAGAGATGCTCGCAATCCCTCCCGACCAGATTATCGGACACTATGTCCACGAGTTCGCTAACGAGGAGTTGACCCGAACCTGTCTCGACGCCATCGAACGCGCTCTGGATACTGGAGAGGTTCAAACCTACGAGTACGAGTTTGAGGTTCGTGGGGAAATTCGCCAGTATGAGGCGCGTGTCAGCCCACGCCTTCATAATACGGTGCTCATTTTGACTCGCGACCTGACCGAACGCGTGCGTGCCGAACAAGAGCTGGCTTTGACAAACATTCGGCTGGAAGAAGCCCTCCTCCAAGCCAACGAGCTCGCCGAACGCGCCGAACTCGCCAGCCGATCCAAATCGGAGTTCCTTGCTAATATGAGCCACGAAATCCGAACCCCCATGAACGGCATCATCGGCATGGTGGAATTGCT
>JBDNDR010000331.1:0-2888 GCA_046718995.1 Fimbriimonadales bacterium | reverse complement strand
GTTAGTTTGATACCTGTTGTGGTATACATTCCCCACACCTCCCTTGCTCACGCACCCGATGCTGACTGTGTCTCCAAAAGGCTCACAATCCGCTCGGTTGCGTCGGGGATTGCCCATTCGTGCGCTTGTTGACCCATCGTGTGCCGCTGGTCGGGGCAATCACGCAGGGCGAGCAGATGATGACTCAACACCTGCGGCGACAGATGGTGCTGTTCTATCATCACGCCTGCCCCACGCTCCACAAGTGCCTGACAATTATACCGTTGATGTCCCCCGGCAGAGTGGGGATAGGGCACCAGAATCATCGGCAGGGCGTTCAACGCGAATTCGGTGAGGCTACTGGCGCCCCCACGAGCGAACACCCCATCCGCAGCTCGGTATGCCAGTCCCATCTCGCGCCCTTGCAGAAACGCCACAGGGCGATAGTTCCCGTTCAATCCCAGCCGATTCGCCGTCTCTCGCACCGACTCATAGTGGTTCTCACCTGTGATATGGAGCCACTGCAGTTCACCCGACGGGATATACTGCACCGTGTTGAGAACCGTCTCGTTGAGCGCCTGCGCCCCTTGACTACCCCCTACTACCAGCACAGTGAAACGGTCGGGTTTGAGTCCGAAATAGGTGCGTGCCCGCTCCACCGTGACCTCAGGGAGATAGACCTCCCCACGCAGGGGCAGTCCGGTGCGCACCCAGTGGGTGTTTGGCGGCAGGTGGCGCGCACACTCCTCAAAATTGAGGCAGACCGCTTTGGCTCGGCGTGCCAGCCACAGGTTCGCTTTGCCGGGGTAGGCATCTGGCTCCAGCAAAATGATAGGCACACGCAACTTCAGCCCAGCCATCGCAATCGGTACGGAGGGATAGCCCCCTGTTGTGAAGAGCAGGTCGGGCTGGAAGGTGTTCAATACTCGGTACGCCTCACGCCGTACCTGCCAGATGGTCAGTGGCACCGACCAGAGAGTGCGTTGGGTGGAACGCAAGCCGCTCATCTCGAACAGATGATGAGGTACTCCAAGCGTGATGCGAGCTTCCAACCCGTGCTGAGTGCCGAGATATAACACTTCGTGCCCGCGCTTTTGGAGCGTCTCCGCCACACTCAGCGCAGGAAACAGATGACCGCCCGTCACGCCACCTGCAATCGCTACTCTCATCGGCGTTCCCTCGCAACCGCTTGCACGACGCCCAGCCCCGCCATCAAGCTCAACAGGGCTGAGCCTCCCGCACTCACAAAAGGAAGTGGTAGCCCCACGGTCGGGAGTACCCCTATCGCCATCCCGATATTGATCAGCGCGCTCAGCCCAATCCAGAGTGCCATCCCCAGCACCACCAGCCGCCCGAACCGTGAGGGTGTCTGACACGCTAAACGGAAACAGTGATACACCACCAATGCGACTAAGCCAATCACCATCACCGAGCCGACAAAACCGGTCTCTTCAGCAATCGTTGCGAAGATGTAGTCGTTTTCCGCCGCGGGCAGGTAGCGCTTTTCACGCCCTTCACCAATCCCCAGCCGTGCGAACCCACCACTCCCGACCGCCAGCTGGGCACGCACCATCTGGTAGCCGACATCTTGCTGATGCGCCCACGGGTCCATCATCGCAATCACACGCTGGAGCCGGTAGGCATTCCGCTGTTGCTCCCACGGCTCGCCCTTGATGGCTCCCTTGATAACAGGCAAGAACAAGACCAGCGCCACCAGCAGCGCCCCTCCGCCCAAAAAGAGCGAGAGCCTCCCAATGCGCGCACCCCCCAGAAAGGCTATTCCAACGCCGACCCCCATAATCAACAGTCCTGTGCCTAAGTCTGGTTGGCGTTCAATCGCTATCACTCCCAGCAACCAAAGCAGAGTGCCCAACACCGCCCACAGGCTCCACACGCGCTTCTGAGTGCTGTAGAGCCAAGCGAACCAGAAGACGGTGATGAGCTTGTACGCTTCCGATGGCTGGATGAGCATCTGCCCCAGCCCAGGCAGGGGAACTGCCAGCCAGCGCGTGGCGTAGTTGATGGTCTTACCAACACCAGGAATAAACAAGATGAGAACGCTCACTATACCCAAAACGAGCCATAAGCCCGCGGTCGCTTGCCAGAAACGCACGGGCACACGCGCTATCAGGCTCATCACCCCCAGCCCAATCACCAACCAGAGGCTCTGCATGATGACGACCCGAAACGCACTGAACGGCGAGGTGGGCGGCGAACCCGGCTTGAGAATGTCCCCGATACAAACGCTGAACTGAAAGACTAACCCCACAAAACAGAGCAGTAGGGGAAGCCAGAAGAGCGCGGGATAGGGGAACAGCGCCCGAGAAGACGCAACCGATGATGGATTGGCAGGTGCAGGTGTACGAACAGGAAGCCACACCGCTGCAGGCGTCGTGGTCGTCCGACGCGCTGTCGGGGAACGTCCTCGGATGGTCTTGGTCTGTCTCATCGTCCTCCCTCACCGATTTGTGCTACGAGCGCACGAAACTGCTCACCTCTGTCTTGGAAGTTGCGGAACTGGTCGAAACTGGCACATCCGGGCGCCAAGATGACGGTCATTCCCGGTTGCGCTATCTGGTGGGCTTGGTGTACCGCCTCGTCTAAAGTGCCCACATACCGCCAAGCTGAAAAGCCCAGTGCCTCCAAAGCCTGCCCTATCGCAGGTCCGTCCTGACCAATCAGCAGCACAGAATCGGCGTGATGTGCCAGAATCTGCGCCAGTTGGGGGATGCTCTGGTTCTTGTCCACGCCCCCAGCAATCACGATACAGGGTTTGGGACACACACTCAGCGAGCTGGCTAACGCAGGCGCGTTCGTACACATGGAGTTATTAATGTACAGCACTCCCCCCAGCCGCGCCACCTGTTCCATCCGATGGGGTACCCCCTGAAATGTGGCTAACCCCTGAG
>JBDNDR010000330.1:0-2896 GCA_046718995.1 Fimbriimonadales bacterium | reverse complement strand
AACACCGCACGCGCCGACTCGCTCCGCTCGTACAGTTCGCGTCCCATCCCTGGACGCTGGGAGCCTTGTCCGGGTACCACAATCGCCGTCCGCATGGCGTGCCGATTATACCTGATGGATTCAGCAGGAAATCGAGGCTTGCCCCCGAACCACGCGCTGGGTGAACACGATGGAACGGATACCCGAAGCAGAGGTTTCGCAGTGGCTGGAGCGTGTGCCTCAATGGCGGCGTGAAGGGATCGAGATTGCGCGCACTTTCACCTTCCGCAACTTCCGTGAGGCGCTGGCGTTCGTGGTGCATGTGGGGATGCTCGCTGAGCGCATGGATCACCATCCCGACATCGACATCCGCTATAAACAGGTCGCCCTGCGTCTCAGCACCCACTCGGCGGGCGGGCTGACCGAAAAAGATTTCGAGTTGGCGAGCCAAATCGACCAGATTGCGCCCCGATGAGGCAGGAGACCGCCGACTCCGTTCGAATTGAGATACCTATGCGCACACAAGGAGGGATAGCGTACTAATGGCGAATAACAACGGACAGCGCGAGCATTGGGGTACTCGAATAGGATTGGTTTTGGCGATGGCAGGCAACGCCATCGGGCTGGGGAACTTCCTGCGTTTTCCTGGGCAAGCCGCAGCGAACGGTGGGGGCGCGTTCCTCATCCCCTACTTCATCTGCCTGCTTTTGATGGCGATTCCCCTCATGTGGCTGGAATGGATGCAAGGACGCTACGGCGGAGTGCGTGGACACGGCACGACCCCCGCTATGTTCCAGCTGATGTGGCGCCACCCGATTGCTAAATATCTGGGGGTGCTGGGGCTATTCATCCCGACGCTCATCTTGTTCTACTACTCTTTCCTGGGGTCTTGGACGCTGGGCTACAGTATCAAGACCCTGCTGGGTCAGACGCCCCAAGTAGACCGCTCGCTCCTGCATCCTGACATGTCTCCCGAAGAGATTTCAGGCACCATTCTGAAACCGTACAGCGACTTTTTGGGAGCGTACAGCGGGGCAACGGGTGAAGGCGTGTTTCTCCAGCCCGACGGGTTCACGCTCGGCGTGTTCGCGGTGGTGTTCGTGTTGACCCTCTATCTGATGGTGCGTGGCGTATCGGGTGGGATAGAGGTGCTTGCCAAGATTGCGATGCCGATGCTGTTTCTCTTAGCCATCATCCTGATGATTCGCGTCTTCACTTTGGGCAACCCTGTCACGGAAGAGTATGGTGTAATGAACGGCATCGCTTTCCTCTGGGAGCCGAAGTGGTATGTGCAGCGTGATGGGCGCGAGGTGTTCGTGTTGCTGGATCCGCAGACTTGGCTGGCGGCGGCGGGTCAGGTGTTCTTCTCGCTCAGCTTGGGCATGGGAGCCATCCAGTGCTATGCCTCGTACCTGCGCCAGAAGGACGATGTGACGCTCACGGGGCTATCCACCACGGCGTCCAACAGCTTCGCCGAGGTGGTGCTGGGTGCTTCCATCGCGCTCCCTGCAGCGTCAGCCTTCTTCGGAGTGGCAGCGGCGCAGGCGATTGCGGCACA
The DNA here is from genome assembly GCA_046718995.1 of Fimbriimonadales bacterium. Lineage (GTDB taxonomy): Bacteria > Armatimonadota > Fimbriimonadia > Fimbriimonadales > GBS-DC > CAKZQI01. Next base: position 1,359 of record JBDNDR010000330.1, on the reverse strand, counting down.
AGGCAGCTTCTATCTGGGCTTCGTCTCGATGCCAGCAATTTTCGGTTTCTTGCCTGCAGGCAATATTTTGGGATTCCTATGGTTCCTGTTGCTGTTCTTTGCGGCGCTGACCTCGGTGGTGGCGATGTGCCAACCGATTATGGCGTTCTTAGAGGACGAGTTCGGGATGTCGCGCTTCCGAGCGGCGATGGCGCTGGGCGTGTTCTGGCTCATCGGCGTACAGTTTGCCATCTGGTTCAAGGGTGGCATCGATGTGTACGACTTCTGGTCCGGCACTTTCGGTCCGCCGCTGATGGCACTGATTGAGGTGATTATCATCATGTGGATTTTCGGGGCAGACAAGGCTTGGAAAGAGATGCACGAAGGCGCTCTGCTCCGTGTGCCCCGTTTCTTCTACTACTGCGCCAAGTATGTCACCCCGATTATCCTAATAGCCATCTTGGGTGCCTGGTACTATCAGAATGTGATTGCACCCGGACTGTCCGGTGAGCTGTTCACCCGCCCGATTGAGGCAGCTGGTCTGGAGGTCGGGTGGCACATCTGGCTGATCAGGGGTTTCATCATGTTGGTGTTCTTCCTGCAGATTTTCGCCATCTGGTATGTTTGGAACCGTAAGAAGGGTGCCAAGGAGGTGAGCGTATGAGCCTGCAGGGATGGGTCTTTATGTTGAGTGCGTGGACTTTCTTCACCGCGCTCCTCATCTACTGTTATGCCCGAATCTTGTCCGGGAACACCAAGACTGTGGACGAATAGGGTATAATCCCTTTGCTAAGGAGGTCGCTATGGCAAGTAAAAAAGGTGTTGGGAGTACACGCAACGGGCGCGATAGCAACCCGAAGTTCCTCGGCGTGAAGGAATTTGGGGGCGAGTTCGTGCGCGCCGGCAACATCATCGTGCGCCAGCGGGGCACCAAGTTCCATCCGGGGCGCAATGTCGGGCGCGGCAAGGACGACACGCTCTTTGCGCTGTGCGATGGCTATGTCCAGTTTGAAGGTCCGCGCAACCGCCGCCGTGTGAGCGTGAACCCCGTGCAGAATTAGTCTGCTAAGCGGGCTGGGCATATCACAGGCTTGGTTCCCCCTCTCCACTGGTGGAGAGGGGGAACCTTCATACATCATCCCCGCTCTTGCTCTGCTCCACAGGCAGATAGGGGAGTTTCACCTCACCCCCAGCCCCGCAAGCAGAGAGGGGAGCCACACACGGTTCCCCCTGAGGCAGGGGGAACCTGACGGAGGGGGTGCGTCATGCTGAGCGAAGCGAAGCATCTCAGTATTTCACCTCACCCCCAGCCCCTCTCCGCAAGCAGAGAGGGGAGTTCGCACTGCCCCCATCCTGTCATGCTGAACGCAGTGAAGCCTC
>JBDNDR010000033.1:0-11151 GCA_046718995.1 Fimbriimonadales bacterium | reverse complement strand
ATCCCGATAACAATCGCCGTCAGCACGGCAGAGATAGGGCTGGACTTACCCGTCGGATCAATCCCTTGCAAGCTCAGAACCCACTTACCAATCATATCGGTAAGGGGGATCGCCACCAGCATAATCGCGACCGATAGCAGAAACCCGGGCAAGATGGATACGACTCCATTCCAATTCGGCACGCCCAACAACGCTTTGAGGAGTTTGTTCTCTTTTTGGGGTTCTATGGGCGTGCTAACAGTGTTCGTTGCCATAGTGGTTGACCTCCTGTTGATTTCTAAGTTGGTTTGCTTATGTTCTAACTCTTTTTATACCCCCTCCCTCTCTCAAAAGAGGAGGGAGGGGTAAGGTGTCGTGGGCTATCCTACGGTAGCCCTATTAGGGTCTGGTTTAGTTGTAGGCATCGGCGAGGGCGCACACATTCTTACCCAGCTCCAGCTCGCTCGCCTTCTCCTCATCTGGCACCAGTAGCCCAGCGTTCACGCGCTTGATGTCCACATACTGCTGTGGGAACACGGGCAAGGTGCTGAGCATGAACTCTATGAACGCCTCCTTGCTGGGAGCGAGATACTCTTTCGGGTTGTTGCGCTTGATGTTGCCCAGCGTGTCGTAGAAGGTGCCATCTGGGCGACCCTCCTTGCTCGCCACAGCAAAGTGCGCGGGGAGCACAACCGTTTCGTCTGGCAGAACCAGCAGCTTCTTATAGAGCGACTCGTAGTGGATGGGTGCCCACTCCTGACCGCGCCCACCCAAGTCGGGGCGTGCGACCGACACGATGAAGATCGAGTCGCCTGTGAACAGGTAGCGGTCGTTCACCAAGAACGCCATGTTGCCCAGCGTGTGCCCCGGAATGTGGATGCCCTTGAGGGTCGCATTACCGAACTTGAAGGTGAAGTTGTCTTTTAGGTATTCGTACTCAAAGGTTGCAGGGAGCATATCGATGGGGTGGATGCCATCGTAGGGATGCAGGAAGTAGGGAACTCCCAGCTCCTTCGCAAGGCGTGGACCGCTGCTGATGTGGTCTGCGTGCGCGTGGGTATCAAAGATGGCGACAATCTTGAACCCTTCACGCTCAGCCAAGTTCGTGTAGACCTCTGCGTGGCGGGTCGGGTCAATCAGTACCGCCTCACCGTTGCTCACGACGGCGTATGCCAGGTCGCCGCGAGCGACGCGAGTGATTTGATAGATAGCAAGGTCGGTTCCAGTATCGGGGATTCGGCGTGTGCGGTAGTAGTTGCCCCAGGCAATCATACCACCTTCCAGGTTGACCGCCTCGTAGCCACGCTCGCGGAGCAGGTTCGCCACATACTCCGACGAGCCACCCTTAGCGCAAACGACCACAACGGGCTGACCCTTCGGTACGCGCCCGATGTTCTCCTCCTCGCTCTCAAGGAACGCAAAGTAGGGAATGTGCAGGGTCTCAAAGGGGTTGCGCCCTTCTATCTTCCAACGCTCGAACTCATCGGCGTTACGCACATCTAAGAGCAAGAAGTTATCGCCGCGCTCAATCATCTCGTCAAGCTCTGCCACAGTAATCGCTGTTTTGGTTAAAGTTGCCATAATCGTTCCTCCTTGTATAGTTCGTTTTGATTGACCCGTTTTGTGGGTGTCATAGGGTTAGAGGCGATGCAGTCGCGAAAGGATTCATCGGTACAGGGCAGGCTCAGGTACTCTATATCTGGATGGAGAAACCGATTCTCACCGTTCAGATTGTGAACTGGAACGCGCGGGAACATCTGCGTCAAGCCCTGCGTTCCATTTTGGACACGCCCCCACAGGTACCTTATGAGATTATCGTGCTGGACAACGCCTCTCATGACGGGAGCGTCCAGATGATAGAAAAAGAGTTCCCCGAAGTGCGCTTGCTGGTGAGCGAGGAAAACTTGGGTTTTTCGCGTGGGCATAACCTTATTGCTCAGGGTGCTCAAGGCGACTATCTGTTCCTGCTCAATCCTGATACGATTGTGTTGCCCGGTGCCTTAGACCTTATGGTGGAGTATGCCGAACGCCACCCCGATGTGGGCATCATCGGACCGAAAATCTTGAATCCGGATGGGAGCCTGCAGTATTCGTGTCGCCGCTTCCCGAACCCGACCGCTGCACTCTTTCGGAATACACCGCTGGGGAAACTATTTCCTAATAACCGCTACACTCGCGACTATCTGATGACCGACTGGGATCACAACAGCGAGCGTGAGGTGGATTGGGTCTCTGGAGCGGCGCTGTTCATCCGCCGTGCCCTCTATGAGCAGCTCGGGGGCTTTGATGAGCAGTTCTTCATGTATTGCGAGGACACCGACCTCTGCTACAGGTCGTGGCAGGTGGGATGGAAAGTGGTCTACTACCCAGAGGCGAAGATTGTCCACGCGATTGGGCGCAGTACCGACCTTATCGCCAACCGAATGATACGGGTGTTTCACATCAGCATGTATCGGTTCTACAAGAAGCACTATGCGCGCACGACCCCTCTCCTCCTGCGCCCTCTCGTGCCAGTGGGCTTAGCGCTCCGTGCCTCGCTGTTCTTATTGAAAAACTACAAAGACGCGTTTGTGCGCTGGGTAAAGCATAGGCACTAGCATTTATACTGGCAGTTCGTGAAGAGGTATACTACTTGGCAGATGGCGGCGCATGCCTACAAGCCCTGGTCTCTATCCACTACAGTTAGAAATCCTGAACGTTTGCAGGATTTCTTGCGTGTGCTCAAACGCTTTGAAGGGCAACCGTTCAATGAGTCGACTCAGATAGATTACCAAGTTGCACTGATTCAAGAGAGGTTGTACCGTCCTACAAAGATACCTGCGAATTTTGTTGGTGTTTATGAAGACTATGATAGTGGATTAGACTGGGAAACCGCTCTGGCGATTTTTAGAGCTCAGCAATACAAAGACCCTCCAATGCGTGGTAGACAATCCCTCAATCCGCTGAAAAAGCTGGGATTCGTCAGGATTGAAGGTAGTAATAAGATTCTGCAACTGACGCCTTCAGGAAACAAGGCGCTTGAAGGGGAAAAGGAATTCCTAGAAGTTTTTTTTCGCGCGATGTTGAAACTTCAGTTTCCTAATCCTCTAAGTAAAGGCTTCACCCACGGTTTTAATATCCGCCCGTTTGTGGCTGTACTGAGTCTACTTCGGAAGATATACGAGGATTTCGGTATAGCAGAGCTGGATCGGGAAGAATTTTGCCTGTTTGTTCCCACGCTTATTGATGCTGGTCAAGTTAGTAAATACGCTCAGAAGATTCAAGAATACCGAAATGTTTCAGGAACTGAAAGCAAAAAGCGTTTTGTTCTGGATTGGGTAAGGGAATTTTACGAAGAACCAAGCCTGAATACGAGCGATGAGAAATATAACAATCTGTTTGATTATGGAGATAATGCACTAAGAGCATTTCGCTTGACTGGTTTCCTACAGGTTCAAAGCGACCCTATACAGCGTAAATATGCCATCCGGATTGAGCCAACCCGCGAAGCTCAGGTGAAGCAACTACTCGAGAACTTCACAGCTTACGCTCAACGCTTTGAAAGCGCTGAAGCTTATGTCGATTACTTAGGCGACTATAACCAACCCATCTTACCTTGGGAACATTCTCATAATCTTCGTGAAGCGATTCATCATCTAATTGAATGGGTCAACAAGAACCAGGCAATCAGACCCTACATTGACTCAAGCCTTCTCCAAATGCCTGATGAGACACACGAGATTGAATATCTTCGGATGATTGAGTCAAAAATACGCGAAAGTATAAGACTTGCTGTGTACAAGACAAACAAGGAGAGCTTGCGTTATAAATGGGATTACTTAGAGGAAATATCTTATAAAATCACTGAAAAAGAGTTCCTGAAAGGCATTAAGCCAGAAGAGTTCGAAAAACTAATCAGTAATGTATTCCTCATCTTAAATGACGAGGTACAGGTTCATCCTAACTATCCCACTGATGAATACGGCAACCCCCTCTCGCATGCTCCTGGCAATCGTGCCGATATAGAAGTACAGTATCCAACCTTCGACCTACTAATAGAGGTGACTCTGGATAAAACCCGTTTTCAGTGGATACGGGAAAGTCAACCTGTGATGCGTCATCTCAAGGATTACGAAGAAAAGCACACGGATAAAGACGCTTATTGTTTATTTATTGCTCCAAAAGTTCATGAAGATACCTACTCACAGTTCTGGATTGCAGTACGTTATGAATATGGGGGGAAGCCCAGAAGGATTATACCGCTTACCACAGAGCAGTTTACACAACTATTGAAATTTGCGATCGCCATAGGCGAATTCAGACACACACTGTTAAGAGACCTGCTGAACCGACTCATAGATGACTTGGAAAACTTGAAAGGATACCAGAAATGGCAGACTGCAATTACAGAGCGTCTTGAATCGTGGATAAGGGAACAAGCTGATGCGAACTAACATCGTTTATCTTGGGGACTGTCTTGAAGTGATGCAGAATAACATAGACAAGGAAAGCATAGCACTTGTCTATGCAGACCCGCCCTACAACCTATCTGGAAAGTCTCTCACTCTGCTCAACAACCAAACAGGTGGTCCCTACTACAAAATGAACGAGGAGTGGGATACTTGGGACGAAGAAGCCTATTGGAAGTTTACTCAAGAGTGGATACAACTCGCAAGAGACCTGCTTCTACCCAACGGTAGTCTCTATGTATCCTGTACCTATCATAACATCGGTGAGGTCATTATGTCGGGGAAAAAGATAGGTCTGCGTATCAATAATATCCTTACCTGGCGCAAGACGAATCCGATGCCTAACCTCACAAAACGTACTTTTACCCACGCCACCGAATATGTAGTTTGGTTCGTGAAAGGTTCTGGTTGGAAGTTTAACTACGAAGCGGTCAAGTCGCTGAATCCGCATCGCTCCATCTCTGGGGCTGCAAAACAGATGAGTGACTTCTGGGATTTCGTCGAATTTCCTTCCGTTCAAGGGGCTGAACGGCTTCGGCGTGAAGACGGTCGCGCACTCCACCCAACGCAAAAGCCCGAAAGCCTTCTCAAGATTATCATTACCGCATCCTCTGACCCAGAAGATATTGTTCTGGATCCCTTTCTGGGCACTGGAACCACTGCAGTAGTAGCTCACCAGTTGGGGAGAAGGTGGATAGGAATTGAAAAAGAACCCATCTACTATGAGGCAGCCCTGAGACGAATTGAGCATGCGACAAAACAAGGAGTGCTACTGGATGCCTGAGACTCACTTGATTCATGGCGATGCGCTCGAGTGGCTACCGCAATTAGAAGCGAGCCGGTTCAGACTAATCTTTGCCGACCCACCCTATAATCTATCTGGACGCGGGTTTCTAACCTGTCGAGGTGGTAAACCCGTAGAATGCAATAAGGGTATCTGGGATCAAGTAGAAGACCTTCACCTATTCAACCGTACATGGATTTCAGAGTGTGTGCGAGTCTTGGCTGAGGATGGCACATTATGGATATCGGGGACACTCCACAACCATCCCTCTGTAGGAATGGTCTTAAAAGAGTTGGGACTTTGGATAATCAACGACCTAATTTGGTACAAGCCAAACGCAACACCCCTCCTCCAGCGTAACCGATTGGCACCCTCCACCGAGCTAATCTGGGTTGCAAGCAAGTCAAAGAAGTACTACTTTAACTATGATTTAGCAAAACAGCTGAGTGGCGGTAAACAAATGCGTAATTTATGGATCATCCCCGCAGAAAAACATCAAACTCCCCATCCTGCAGAAAAGCCTGAGAGCCTTCTCACACGCATCATCTCTATCGCCTCAGAGGAAGGAGATTGGGTTTTAGACCCCTTTATGGGCTCGGGGACGACAGGTGCAGTAGCGAAGCGTCTAAACAGGAACTTCACCGGGATTGAATTAGACGACCAATACTATAGCATCGCCTGCCAACGCATCAACCAAATACCTACACCACTTATCTAAGAGGGCAGGGGCAATACAGCCCCTGCCAACTATGCCTCAGATCCCATAAAGTGGGGGGAACTTGCGCTGGAAGTAGTTGAGAAGCGATTCCGCACTGATAGGCTTGCCCGTGATACGCTCAGCAAGCTGGTTAGCCGTGAAACGCTTCCCTTGCTGATGGATATTCTGGACGAGCCAATCCAGCAGCGGACGGAACTCGCCCTTACGGAACATCGCACTCAGGTCGCCCAAATCACGCTCCGCTCGCTCAAAGAACTGCGCCGCATAGAGGTTACCCAGCGTGTAGGTGGGGAAGTAGCCAATCATCCCGCCTGACCAGTGGACATCTTGCAGGACACCCTCTGCGTCGCTGGGTGGGCGGAATCCCATATATTTCTCGAAACGCTCGTTCCACGCACTGGGTAAATCGTCTACCTCCAACTCGCCGCGCATGAGGGCTAACTCCAGCTCAAAACGCAGGATGATGTGAAGATTGTAGGTCACCTCATCCGCCTCCACGCGAATTGTGGAGGGCTTGACGGCGTTGATGGCGAATACGAACTCCTCCAGAGGCACATCGTGGAGGGCAGTGAAGTGTTGTTGTGCAATCGGATAGAAGTACTCCCAGAACGCCCAACTGCGCCCCACAAAATTCTCCCACATGCGCGACTGTGACTCGTGGATGCCGAGCGAGGTCGACTCACCCATCGGGGTGCCCCAGTGTTCTTGGGGTAGCCCCATCTCGTAGAGGGCGTGCCCCAGTTCGTGGATGGTGCCGAACAGCGAGGGGTTCAAAAAGTCCTCATAGTAGCGTGTGGTGATGCGCACATCACCCGGTCCGAGCCGAGTGGCGAAGGGGTGAACAGTGGGGTCAAGGCGCCCCCCCTGCCAATCAAAACCAATCGTTTCGGCGACCAGTCGGCAGAACGCCTCTTGTGCCTCACGGGGGAAGTGACGATGCAGGATTTCCGACTTGGGCTGTCGTGGGGCACTTTGGAGTTGCGCCACGAGTTCGGGCGTCTGCTGGCGTAGCGGCGCGAACAGCGTTTCCACCTGCTTCGCCGTCATGCCCTGCTCGTACTGGTCGAGAAGCGCATCGTAGGGTTCGGTTTCATAACCGTAGCGCTCTGCAATCTCGCGCACCAGCTGAACAATCTTCTGGAGGTGAGGCTTGAACAGCTGGAAATCCGATTTGGCGCGTGCTTCTTCCCACGCCTTCTCTGCGATGGAGGTGGTGCGAGCGAAATCCATCACCAGCTCGGTGGGGAGCTTGGTCATTCGGTCATACTCTCGGCGCCACTGCCGAATGTTGACTGCAGGCACGCTTTCGGGGTCTTTGACCAAATCACTCTGTTCCAACTCTGCCAACCATTCCCCAACTCGCGGGTCGGTAGCACGCTGATGGATTAGCCCTGATAAGAGGGCGAACTGGTTTGCACGATGGGGAGCGGCTTTGGGGGGCATCATCACACGCTGATCCCAGCCCAGCACACCGGCGACCGACTCCAAGAGCGCAGTCTCCTTCGCCCACGCTTCTAACTGTTGATAGGTCTTCTCTACATTCATAGGGTATACCTCCACGCCGATTATACCTGTGCCTGTAGAAGCCACCCATTGGAATAGTCAAAGCGCTTCCTCTATGGAATAATCCCTCCAGAGGTGGAGTAAAGTGGTTGGAGCGCAAAAAGCGATGACAAGGGTTGAAGTCCACCTGCCCAATCAGAACACGCGTTTGGAAGGGCAACTGGTTGCGGCAGACCCCAAGCAGTTCACGATTCTACTGGATACCGACGAGACAGAGGGCTGGGGGCTTCTGCGCTCCGGAGCAACGGTGTTCCTCTTTATCAAAGCCAAAGAGATGTTATATCGGGTGCAAGCCCAGCTCGCTCAAATCCATCTGCCTATCCTCGTCTGTCCTTTGGCTTCGCCCCCGACCGTGTTAGACCGCCGCTCCGAGAAGCGGTATGTCGTTAGCATGATTAGCCATGTATCGATGGGGGATAGCCTCTTGGAGGCGCGTATCACCAACATCAGTCGTTCAGGGGTGCGGTTGGTCTTGTGTCGCGCTTTATCTATGGGCACCCGTATTGGCATGATGTTTCCAATATTAGACGGTGCCCATGAGATTAATACATCGGGAGAAGTCCGCTACTGTATACCCTCTGAGGATGGCAATCGCTGGTTCCACGGGGTTCAGTTCACGGACATGTCCCGCACCGATGCGCTGTGGCTGGTAAAACTGTTCCCCTAAGGGCTACTGCGTTTGGGCAGCGCTCGGGGCTCCTCCCCCACCGGGTGGTCCCATTCGCTGGCTTTTAGGCAGCATCGGTCCTTCGTAGTAGCCCGGTGCTGAGGGTGGAGGGGGTTGTGTTGCTTGGTGCCGCATCACGAAAGCAACAACTGCCAGCACTACGCCCAAAACGAGGAGGATACCTAAGTTGCGCAGATTTGTTTTCATCGCTTCTTCAGATTAAGCGCCCTCCCGCAGAGGGGAGGGCGCAGTATAGAGGGTTATTCGCCGCTAGCTTGTTGTCCGGGGGTTCCGACGCGCTCATTTTTGGGCTGCATCGGGCCTTCGTAGTAGCCCTCTGCCTGCTTCTCTTCAGCCTTGGAACCACAAGCAGTGAGGGTTCCCATCGCAAATACGAGCGCCAGACTCCCCAGAGCCAGGGCAACCAGACTTCCAAGTTTGGTTCGCATGCCTGATTACTCCATTGAGAAGGTGTAGTAGCGCATGAACCAGACGGTCTGATTATTCTCGGTGGTGCTCATCAGATAGCGCTCCGAGTTGCGTGAAATGTACTTCGCGTGCCCATCCAGGAAGATGAAGTTGCTACCTTCTTGGTGGATGAACTGCGACTCGCAACCCAGCGCAATCACAACATAGGTCGGACCACGATCCAGCATGGTGATACCATCGCCCATCAGAATGGTCTCTGCAGGGCGTCGGATCTCTGCTAGGTATCGGGTCAAGCCACCGCTCGCAGGGGGGTAAACCAGGCTACCAGCGTATTGATAGTAAGGGTTCTGCTGGGTGCCAGCACCACCGCGCTGTGCCATCTGGAAGACGATACCGTAGTGCGAGAAGATTTCGGTGGGTGGGAAGTACGGATCCAGCGAGCCAGGGTAGCAGTCAGGCATGTTCGCACCGCGCAGGTAGTTGGACTGGCTCCACGAAGGACATGCGTAGACGCCCTTGGGGGTCGCACCAGCAGTCCAGCGCTGACCAGCAGCAGGTCGGTTGATTTCGCCCTTCACATACGGGTTGAGCATGCCAATCCAGAATCGCTCCCACAGAGGTTGACCAGTATACTCAGTAACGTTGAACCAACCGACGATTGCCTCGTCGTAGTCCTGCGCGTACATCATTATGGCTGTGCCCAACTGCTTCCCGTTGGAGAGACACTGGGTCTTACGCGCACTTTCACGTGCCTGCGCAAACACGGGGAAGAGGATCGCCGCCAAGATGGCGATGATCGCAATTACGACAAGCAACTCAATCAGTGTAAAACCACGTCGATGACTCATGCATAAGCCTCCTTACAAGGGTATGATTTGCCATTATACCCCATTTTCTTCCGAATGCAAGGGGTTTCTGACCAGATGGCGGGTAATTGACCATCCGATTCGTGAAAATTACCTGTTTGTACCCCTCACACCGAGCCTACTTCTCCACCGGTTGACCCATTGCGCGCCATTCGACCCAGCTCCCTTCATACAGGCTCACATCTAATCCCAGAAGGTAGCGCAGGGTAAACCACGCATGGCTCCCCTGACGCCCTGTGGCACAGTAGGTAATAATCGGACGCTCTGGGTCTATCCCGCGCGCTTTGAGTTTCTCTCGGATTGCCTCAGGGGATAGCCAGACCGCTACTTTGCCGTCGGACTGAAGTAGTTCACTGAATGGCAGGCTCTCAGCAGTAGGGATGTGCCCCTCTTGATACATCGGTGCCGGACGGGCATCAATCACCTGCAGAGGCTCAGGCGAATTGATGACCTGCGTGAACTGATCGAGAGTCCTAACCAGTTCGGTGCGCGGACGCGGTACGAAGTTCGCCACCTCTACGCGGGGAATATCACGCGTGAGGGGGCGATTCTCTGCCTGCCATTTCTCGAAACCGCCGTTGAGTATCGCCACCCGGTCGTGTCCTAAGTAGACTAACGCAAAGAGCACATAGGTCGCTGTAGTGAACGAGTCAGAAAGACTGGAGTAAACGACTACTGGGGTCTCGTTGCCGATACCCAGTTGACCGAAAATCTCTGCCAGCCGCTCTGGCGGGAGAATCTGTCCGGGGATGCCTCCCCGCGAGAGGCGCAGACTCTCAGAGTTTAGGTAGATTGCCCCCGGAATATGGGCTTGAAGGTAGCTGGAAAGCTCACTGCGCGCATCAAGGATGCGTACCTTATCCAAATTCTGGGCGAGCCATTCCGTTTCTACCAAAGTGGGCTTCTCGATTTGGCTCCAAGCGGAAAGCCACACCACCATAAGCAGAACCACCGTAGCCATAGATTTGCTCATCTCATAACCTCCTTATGGTTAGAGTCTACCGAAGGGGTCGGTGATTCGTCGATATTCAGCGTGCCCAACGGGTATAACCCCGCCGATGCGAGACTGGCTTATCCGATTTTGGGAAAACAGGGGAGATGCCCTGATGACCGGCGCGTGGCAGATTCTGTTGGTGATTGTTGCCGTTTATGCCGTGCGTTGGTTGGGCGCACGCTTCATCGCACTGGCAGTCAAGGCACTCACGCAGAAGATAGAGGTCTCCGAACGGCGTACCGCCCAAATCAGGACTATCAGCTCTTTACTCAACAGTGTACTTTACTACGCAACGGGCTTCATCGGAATCTTAACTATCTTAGGGATACTCGGCATCAATCTGGGACCGGTACTGGCGACGGCGGGGATTTCAGGGCTGGCAATCAGCTTGGGCGCGCAGCAGGTCGTGCGCGATGTGATTACGGGCTTTTTTATCATCGTGGAAGACCAGTTCGCTGTTGGCGAGTATGTCTCATTGGACGGCGTTACAGGCACCGTCGAGACGATGGGCATGCGTATCACGCGTATTCGGGATGACGAAGGGCGGCTCATCACCATCTCCAATAGTAGTATTGCCCGTGTAATCAACCACAGTCGGGGCGCGCGCAAAATTACTCTGGAGGTACCCATCAGCGCAACTGTTCCCCTCAACGAGGCGCAAGCGTGGCTGGAGCGTACCTGCGCTCAGTTTGAACACCCCGAC
>JBDNDR010000329.1:0-2904 GCA_046718995.1 Fimbriimonadales bacterium | reverse complement strand
GCGGGTTTGGAACGCTTCGACCAGCGGACGCACGCCCGACACGACGAGGTTATCGCCCAGATACATCACGAACGGCGTCTGCCCCAAGTAGGGTTCGGCAGTGAGCACAGCATGCGCCAGCCCCAGCGGTTCAGATTGCGGGATATAGGTGACCTGTATTCCCCAACGGCTTCCGTCGCCGACCGCTTGTTGGATTTCATGGGCGGTATCCCCTACGATGATGCCGACCTCGTGGATACCCGCCTCAGCAATCGCTTCCAGCCCGTAGAACAGCACAGGCTTGTTGGCGACAGGTACTAACTGCTTCGCCATGCTGAAGGTGATGGGGCGCAGGCGTGTGCCCTTGCCCCCTGCCAAAATCAGTGCCTTCATCGGAGTGCGTTCGCAATCATCGCTTGGAGCGCACGGCTCCAGACCGCCAGCCAGCGGCTTAGGATGGGGCGATAGGTCTCCCACATCGCACGGGTCTCCTCCCACGAGCGAGGCATCCAAGTGCGCCATGGGTTAGAGGTGCTCTTGTTGCCCTTCAGGTGGGTGTTGAGCCAGTTCGTGATTTGCCCGAACACATTCATAATCTCGTTGGGAGGTGGCACATGCCCGCCCTTGTACCACACGATGGTCTTTGGCTCACGGGCAGCGTTCTGGAGCGCTTTGTTGGAGTCCACCGGCACCACATCGTCGGCATCGCCGTTGATGAACAGCACTGGGCGTGGGCTGATGCGTCCCACCCAGTGAACGGGGTCAACAGGGTCCATCACGCGCAGGGCTTGCTCCATAAACTGTGCGTTCTCCTTGCTGGCATCGCGCCACATCGAGAGGGTACTGCGTTGCATCAAGATACGCCAGTCACCCCCAGCAACTAACAGCACAGGCGCTTGAACACGCTCATCCACTCCTGCGAACATAGAACCCAGAATCCCGCCCATGCTGGCGCCGATGTAGCCGATACGCTTCGGGTCAATCTCCTTACGGGTCTCCAGATAGTCCAGTCCGCGCCTTAGGTCAATCACGGTCTGGATGAGGGCATCGCGCGCACGATAGGCATAAGGACCGAAGAAGGGGACATCGTCGCTGGGTTTGCGTTCGCCGTGGTACTGCGCATCGATCGCAAACAGCGCATAGCCTTGTTGGGTGAGCAGGGGCCAGAGCATCTCGAACATGCGCTTATCGCCTCCCAGCCCGTGCATCAGCATCACGCAGGGCAGGCGTTCATCCTCCTTGCGGTTCTTGGGTAGGATGAAGAGCGCAGGCACCCGCTGGTCGCGCGCACTGCGATAGGTGACCTTATACACGATGAACTGGGCGGTTTCCTGCAGAACACTCTCCTGAGGGGCGAGGGGGAGCGTCTTGTCGTAGCCGAAAATCAGGTCGGCGTCGTAGCGGGCGCTTGAGGGTGCGTTCGTCTGCGCACACCCTGCCATCGTCGCCAGCGCCACAATCCACAGCATGCTTATAAGCCTTCCAAGGGTTCTCATCGCATTCCTCCGATTCGCTTAGACGATACCTTTTCCTACGAAGATTAGTACTTCCTCAATCTGGGCAGGGTTTCCTACGGCTCAGCGCATCTGTAGGTCGATTTCACTACACAGTGCGCCTCTGAGGTGGTATAATTGGATGGCGATACATCGCTGGAACAGGAGAAAGCTATGGCAATCACACTATCAGAGCGTGCAGCACAAGAGATTAAGAGCTTGCTGGAAGAGGCAGGCGTTGTGGAGGCAGGTCTGCGTGTTTGGGTGGCTGGAGGCGGTTGCAGTGGTCTCCAGTACCAGATGGCGATCGACGACAGTCAGCCAGAGGCGGATGACAATGTTTTCGAGTCGTATGGCGTCCGCATCTATGTAGACAGCCTCAGTATCCGCTATATGGACGGCTCCACGATTGACTTTGTGGAGGATGTGTTCGGGGGTGGCTTCAAGATAGATAACCCCAACGCCGTCGCTGGCTGTGGCTGTGGCTCTTCGTTCCAAACAGAGGACGAGATGGGCACGCCCGGCGCAGGTTGCGGTGGATGCGGTTGCCGCGGCTAAGCACATAATACCCCCTCCGAATCGCTTGGAGGGGGTTTAGATAGCGGGTCGTATAAAATCAAGTGCACCGGCTCGCAGGGGTAGGGGAAAGCAATGAAACGCACAACGGATACACCGCGACTGTTCGATCTGCTCCCCGAAAGCGGAGAAAGAAGAACCATCAGGCACTACCGCACCAACGGAATCAACGATATCAATCTCGCAAACTGGAAAGAGTACGACGAGATTATAACCGATAGCCTGTGGATTCTGGATAGGCGGGATAATTCGGGTGCGCATCTGGGCTGGTACTGGGGCAACTTTGTTCCGCAGATCCCTCGCCAGATGATGCTGAGATATACCCAACAGGGCGACTGGGTGCTGGACGCCTTTGCAGGCAGCGGCACAACTTTGATTGAGTGTCGGCGATTGGGACGCAACGGAATAGGGATTGAGCTGAACCCTGAAGTGGCGCTCAAGGCAAAAGAACTGGTTGAGATGGAGCCTAACGAACATCAGGTCACGACCGATATGTGCGTAGGTGACAGCCGAACAATCCATATTGCTGAGACACTATCGAAGTATGGAGTGAGCCAAGTTCAACTCTTGATTATGCATCCGCCTTACCACGACATCATTCAATTTTCAGAGCGCGAAGAAGACCTCTCCACCGCACAGGATACGGAAGATTTTCTAAGGATGTTCGGTGAGGTCGTGGAAAACTTAACTCCGTATTTAGAGGACGGGCGATACCTTGTGCTCGTTATTGGAGACAAATATTCCAAAGGGGAATGGATACCCTTAGGCTTCTACTGCATGCAAGAGGTGTTGAAGAGAGGATATACCCTCAAAAGCATTATCGTAAAGAATTTCGAGGAAACGAGGGGGAAGCGGA
>JBDNDR010000328.1:0-2916 GCA_046718995.1 Fimbriimonadales bacterium | reverse complement strand
GTTCTGGCCCCCCCAGCGGATTGGCGCCGCGAACCGTACCCCTCTGCCCGAAGTGCCCCCTAACGCACCGTAATCAGGGGGCGAATATCCTCCATCTTCTTCGATCCGATCCCGCGCACCTCAAGCAGGTCGTCCACCGACTGGAACGGACCGTTCTGCTGGCGATGTTCCACGATGCGTCGGGCGAGCGTCGCACCTATTCCGGGCAGGGCTTCTAACTCTTCGGCACTGGCACGGTTGATATTGATGGGGAACTTGGGCGTGGCAATCGGAGAGCGCTCTATCTCGCGTCCACTTGGGGCAGAGCTTTTTGAGCTGGTGGCGAGTGTAGGTGCAGGTACTTCACCCTTGCGTGGGACATAGATTTTCTGCCCGTCGTTGATAGGCTCGGCGAGGTTCAGGGCGTCGAGGTCGGCGTTCTGAGTCGCTCCGCCGGCTTGCTCCACCGCATCGGCGACACGGCTCCCTGCAGGCACTTGGTAGACCCCCGATTTTCGGACAGCACCCGATACATGCACTACCAGCGTCTCCGCTGTTTCGGGTGTGGGGGTACTCTCGGCAGTTTCGGTTTCGGTCGGGCTGGGTGTGCTGAGGTCTATCGTCTCCACATGGGCGGGTGTTTCGTTGGCAGGTTCAGACCAGCTGGGTAGGAGTTGACTGGTGTTGGCGTTCACTGGCTGGGTTCCACTGCCCCAACCGTAGCCCAGTATCCCTGCCAACAGAAGCGACATCGCGTAGAATGCAAGCAACTTGAGCTTCTCCTTCGGCTCCAGTTTCTCCCAAAGTTCAAGCATGGCTCCCTCTACTTGTTAAGTTTTCTGTACTTATACCAAGTCCTGCCGTGATAGGCGAAGCAGTAACGGGATCCATCCTTAGCGACAGGAATCCTGCGAGAAATGACAAAGACTCAGTAGTGTGCTCATAGCAGGTGTGGACGAGGCAGGGCGTGGGTGCCTAGCAGGACCTGTGGTGGCAGGGTGCGTGGTGCTGGAGGAAGAGTGCCACCTGCCAGGTCTTGCCGATAGTAAGCAGTTGACCCCTGCTCAGCGCGAGGCACTGTTTGAGACGATTCAGCAGGTTGCGGTCGCCTGGTCGGTTGGAATCGCGACGCCCCGCGAGATTGAGCGCTGGAATATCCTCCAAGCAAGCCTCTTGGCGATGGCGCGTGCGGTCGCGAATCTCCCTCTTGTGCCTCATCGGCTGCTCGTGGACGGCAAGTTCACCCTACCCCACTGCCCGATACCCCAGCAGGCGATTGTAGATGGCGACGCGCTCCATCCGGCAATCAGCGCAGGCTCCATCGTCGCCAAAGTGGTGCGCGACCGCATTATGGAGGAGTTGGATCGGCTCTATCCGGGCTACGGGTTCGTCCAGCACAAGGGGTATGGAACGCCACTGCATCGGGAGCGTTTGCGCCTGCTTGGGGCTTGCCCTGCCCATCGGCGCACTTTCGCCCCTGTGGCACAACTCTGCCTACCCCAGTTGGAAGTGGGATTGAGGTAGGGCATCGGTCAACGGTTGTAAAAATGCTGAGTGGACAGTACTGCCTTCGAGAAACGGCACAATCCGAATACATTAGTGAATGAGCTAGTTGTTGTCAATCGGCTTACACAGACCTGACAGGATGTGGATGTGCTTGCAGGGTTTGAACCAGAACATAGTGAGTGAGATGTTCCCCCCTTCCTTGCCTCAGCAAAACAGCTGAAGTATTGGGTAAACTTCAATCTATAGGGTATATCAGTGGGGTTTACCTAAATGAGACCCAAGATTGCGATTTCTCAGCAAACGATAACCGAGTTCTGTAGGAAGTGGAAGATTGTGGAGTTTTCCCTTTTCGGCTCCGTCCTGCGCGACGATTTTCGTCCGGAAAGCGACATTGATGTACTTGTGCGGTTCGCTGCAGATGCCCAGCATTCCCTGTCCGACCTCATCCTCATGCAAGAAGAGCTGCGCAATCTGTTCGGGCGGGAGGTGGATATTGTGGTGAAAGAGACCCTCGAGCGCAGTCGAAACTATCTGCGACGCAAAGCAATCTTAGGCGAGGCAGAGGTAATTTATGCGGAGTGACGAGATTCTACTCCTCGACATGCTGTTAGCTGCGCGGGATGGGGTGGAGTTTGCATACAGCTCCCTCCTGAGGTGGAGTGATGTTTGACGATTAATCAACGCTGGGTAGAATAAAGTGGTGTCCTTTTATGGTGCGCTTGGAGAACACGGAGGTACAGAATGACCCACAATCAGGAGGAGGCTGTACTCGAGCAAGAGCTATGCGGTACTATCCTTTTCAGTGTGCCTCCTACCTCAACCCCCCACGCGAAACCATTTTGCCATCCAAGAGCAGGACGACTCCATAACGCTCCACCAGTTCGTTCGCTTCGGGATGGACACCCTCGCCTGCGACCGCCGGATATGCCTCTAAGCCATACGCGCGCAAAATCTCAGCACGCCGAGAACTGCGCTCCACATCCGTTGGATAGACCATCCACGAGACCTCCAAGACGATATAGATTAGTTGACCCGTGCTGGGATGGCGCGCAGAGAGCAATACATCAATCGCTGAGAGCTGGTGTCCTTCCTCTTCTGTGATGACGTGCCCCTGTTCGCGCAACTCATCCAGAAGAACCCCCACATCCACCACACGCGGACGCCGCACATAGTAGCCGAATAAAGCAGGGGCACGCTGGAAATATTGTATCTCAAGCGACATTCCCTTGAGTCTGGCAAGGTCATCCTTAGCAGATTTCGACCACTCGATTAGCTCCCCCACGAGCACTTCAAGGCGGTCTAAGCGAACCAACGCCTCCTGATGGCTCGTCGCCAACTGCGCCACCGTCGCCTCCAGACGCTCCAACCGAACCAACGCCTCCTGATGGCTCGTCGCCAACTGCGCCACCGTCGCCTCCAGACGCTCCAACC
>JBDNDR010000327.1:0-2921 GCA_046718995.1 Fimbriimonadales bacterium | reverse complement strand
CGGCGCGTGGGTTGGCGCGTTTGAAGGTGCGCGAGGCACGGGAGGCGATATTGGCGCGGTTTGCGGAGCGGATGGCAAAGCGTGGTCAAGGCGAGTTTCGCAAGATGGTGGAGAAGGTGGTGGCGCGTTTGGAGCGGTAATCGAACGCTCAAGCGGAGACCACGCGCCAGCCGTTCACTTGGAACGGGGCATATGGGTATAAGTACATTCCTGCGACAGGCTTGTACCATGTGGGCGCACGGGAGTATGACCCGCGCACGGCACGCTGGCTGCAGAGAGATCCGATAGGCGTGGCTGGCGGGCATCCGAATGTGTATCTGTATTGCTTCAACAGTCCATTCATCTGGAAAGATCCAAGTGGATTGCAGATCGTGATATTTGTTCACGGAAGCAATGCCGATTCAACAGTATTTGATAAAAGCTTCATAAGTGCAGTTAAGCAGACATTTGGAGCAACGGGGCATGTGATGTTTGACTGGTCAGGTACCATGAGCTATAATGTGATGGAAAACGATGCACGCAAGTTTTGCGAGTTTGTGAAGCAGGTCAAGGAGAAGCACCCGCTGGAACCAGTTATCGTGGTTGCACATAGCAATGGTGGAAATGTGGCTACACTGGCAGCCAGTTTGGGGGCTCCCATCAACACCATCATTCGACTCGGTTCTCCAACACCAAACCGTTTTCAGAATCCGAACTGGACAAAAGTGCCTAATAATGTGACGGTTTTTAATTTTTATGATCCGAATGACGCGGTAGTGAATAATTCGTTTGTTGCTGGGGGAGGTCCGGCTGAAAACGCGCCTTTTATCAACATCGCAATATGTGGTGATCCCAACAATAGATTGCCTCAGTCGGACCCACGAGCAATCCATAGTAATTTACGCAGCGCGGAGGTTTGGAACTCCCAAGTTGCACCGTATCTATCGCCTTTTGACTGGTCGAACCCGGCATTTACCCCTTGGCCCAAATTCCCGTGGTGAATCTAACTATGCAAGCAAGATCACGCTTGGTCCTCGACATTCTCTTAGTGGCTTTCCTTGCCTATCTGATAGCTCCCTGGATTTTTGAGGGGTGGATGAGCTTGGTGCCGCGTCTCCGCCACATCTTGTATATTGAGTTGCTGTGGCACGGTAGTACTCGCTGGGTGAGTGTTTATGCTGTCGTATGGGGCAGCGCCCTCTGGTATCAACTGGCTCCGCAAAGATGGAACCAGTATCCTGGAGCAAACTTTGGCGGCAGGCTTTTAGTCTGTGTCCTACTCATGCAAATAGGTATCCTCTACCTAATAGTGACTAACCCGCAGTTTTGGAGGGTGGACACGGATTACTTTCTTTCGCCCACCATCCGAACTGGATGGAGTGTATGGCATTTAGTAGAGGTTCCCATAAATGTTTTGATATTAGCATCAGGATTTCTTATTTTTGTTAATGAGAAAGGAATTCATATACAGTACACCCCGTTTGGGATTGCAGAGGAGCCTGGTTGGCTTTTGATACTTGTCATCGTACTTTTTTACTGGGGGGTTAGTTGGTGGGTTATATATCGATGTTGGCGGTGGCAAGGAGATGCCGAGAGTGAACAGAGCTGGTTACGGATTGTCTACTGGGGTGGATTAGGCTGGTTTGCATTCATTTTCTATCTTGACAGCTTCTGGCTATTTTTCGAGGTAGGCTATCAGTGGCGTTATTTGTTGACCATCATATTTTGGAAGAGAATAGGATTTTGGATTTTACTATTGATGGGATTGTGTTTATTACTGACGGTCGGATTGCTGACAGTGAAGCGACGAAGGCTCGGTACATAAGCGATGTGACTTCTGTGAGAGGTTATAGGAATCAATTGCATGGACAGGCTGTAACACCCTGCCGACACGCGCTACTATGTGCTTGACGGTTTAGGGCATGTGCGGGCGTTGCTGAACCCGCAGGGTGTGCCGACCGACCTGTATCACTACGACAGCTGGGGCAACCCGCTGCCGACCGGTACTGAGACCACGCGCCAGCCGTTTCGGTGGAACGGGGCGTATGGGTACGAATACATCCCCGCGACAGGCTTGTACCATGTGGGCGCCCGGGAGTACGACCCGCGCACGGCACGGTGGCTGCAGAGAGACCCGATAGACGCGGCTTCAGGCGACCCGAACCTGTATCGCTACTGCCTCAACGACCCCGTGAATCTGGTAGACCCCTCTGGCTTAGACTTTTGGGAAGATCTCAAACGCTGGTATATGGGCGGAATGGGCGGGCTGAGCCAGTGGGTCGACCAGAACTTGATGTTCGGTTTGACGGAGCGGTTCGGTACGACGGCAGGGCGTTATGATTGCGGACAGGCGTCGGGATGGCAGCTGGCGTGGGATGCGACTTTGTGGGGCGGCGCCTTACTGCTGGCAGGGTTTTCCTCTGCGGTTCCAGGGGATGAGGTAGTGCTCGGAGGTGCTGCCACAACGAGAGCAGCGGCTTCACAAGGACTGCGCGGCACGGTTCGTAGGGGCTCGGCAGCATCGGCTCAGCGGGCAAGACAGTTAGGGAGGGCAGGCGAACAGAAGGCAGGGATTACGGGAAAAAAAGAACGCATCACAGGTCCTGTCTCAAAAAAGAACCGTTTTCCTGATCAGATTGATAAGAATTCAAACATACTTAAAGAGGTCAAAAATGTCCGCGAGCTGCGGTTCACCACACAACTTCAAGACTATTTAAAATGGTGCGAAAACAATAACTACACCTTTATACTCATCACACGGCGCAATACGGTCTTAGATAAACGACTGCAAGACCTCCCCGACTTAGAGATTCTGGAAGACCGCCTCTGCCTGTGGGATGACGCCGAAGCAGGCGCCGTGTTTGAGAGCGGGATGGCAGCGATTGCGACCACCGTGCTGGCGTACCTGCGTCCGGGCGACCTGCTGTTCTACAGCGAACCCC
>JBDNDR010000326.1:0-2925 GCA_046718995.1 Fimbriimonadales bacterium | reverse complement strand
CAAATGCGGGACGACTTATTGTGAAATCGGGTATTTTCGCTGGGGGAAATAGCCTATCGAGAACCTCTAAGCGGGTAGACTTGCAGTGAGAAATCAAAAATATCTCGCAACAGGGGGTAACTAACATGCTCTTGCGAATCGACCTACAGGATGGTTTTGAGAAAGACACCGTTCACCTCCTAATGAACGGAAATCTGATCGGCGAATATCATGAGGTACAGACCGACCTTCGTATAGGACTCGCCCTAAGTCAGGAGTTTCATCTTCCTGAGGGAGCCTATACACTGACGCTGGAAGTGCGCAACCGAGGGCTTTCCGCCTCTATCCCAATCGAACTGAAAAATGATACTTTCCTCCGTGTGTGGATACAAAACGATAGTCTTGCTTATGAAATAGGTGCTGAACCCTACCACTATCTTTAGAAGGAGTTGGTCTGAGCCGCCTCACCATGGGACGAATCCGAAGAATTAGCCAATTTTCAGAAAAAACTCTGGAAAAATTTGCAATCTCTGTCAATTTTCGGGTATAGTTGCTGAGGTTTCTGTGACGAACCTAATCTAAACAAGGAGGTTGTACCATGTCGTACCAAGATCCTGCTGTACCTAACGGTCTTGAGTCTGCGGTTGCCGACCAGACCTGGACATTAGAGGAAGTGGCTTCCTCTGTAATTGCCACATCGGTTGCCCTTCTGGAGGCAGAGGAGCAAGCGGTCGAGGAGATGCCCCCATCGCCTGAAATGGCAGAGATACCCAAACCGCCCATCAAGCCGTTTCCCAAACCCCCGCGCATACCTATCGCTCGCCGGTTGGTGAGTGGACGCTATCGAGGGCGCTTGGGATACTGGGAGTTAGAACTGCGCGTGGATGTAGACGGGCGTCGCCCCCTCCAGCGTGTCAGTGGGGACTTCTACATGTTATCGGGCGCGACCCGAAACTACTTCGGTTCGTTCATCGTGAATAGTGTGCATCTCGCTGTGTCCGCTACTCGTGTGGTCATCACCGGTCGTGCCGACACCAGCTGGACTACCCCCTACCGCAACATTCGCTTGGTGATCCCGCGCGTCCCTCTGTTTCGCCCTCCCGCCGACGCCGCACTGACCTTTTTGACAGATGCCGGTGCAGAAGGCGTAACCTATGTCTGTAGCTACGAGTCGAACTTCTTCCGAGCAGTGCAGCTGGAGGTCGATTGTGTGGCTGGCGTGACAGCCTTCGATTCCTATAATACCGGTTCGCTTCCTTCTGGAGGCACTGCCCGGGTGTTAAGCGTGCCCGAGGCGTTCCGAGAAGCAGGAATCGATATGCAGGTCGGTGGAGCGGCGAATGTTGTACCTCTGAGTGGGGCAGGCGCCAACGCCAAGTGGAGCGATGCGGAACTGCACGATGCGATGGAGACCCATTTCAGCCTCTGGCACGATGTGCCTCAGTGGAAAGTATGGCTCCTTGCAGCCTACGAACACGAACTCGGACCGAGCCTCCTCGGTATTATGTTTGACCAGAAAGGACGCCAGCGACAGGGTTGCGCCGTTTTCCATAGAGGAATCGGTGGCGTCAGTGCGGAACAGAAACGGCTCCAGCTCTACACCTATGTCCACGAACTGGGACACTGTTTCAATCTGCTCCATTCTTGGCAAAAGCAGTATGCCACTCCCTCCGCACCGAATCGCCCGGCATCGCTCTCGTGGATGAACTATCCTTGGCGATTCCCTGGCGGTCCGAGCGCCTTCTGGAGTGCTTTCCCCTTCCAGTTTGATGACTTGGAGGTGATTCATCTGCGTCATGCATTCCGCAACCATGTGGTGCCTGGTGGCAGTGATTTTACGGTTGGGTCTGCCTTGGAAGACCCGCAGATGTTCGCCTCACCAATCAGCGATCAGACAGGGCTGAAACTGGAGATTGAGACGCGCCGTTCCTACGCACTGGGTGAGCCGGTGGTCGTGGAAATCAAACTCTACAGCATGAGCCTGTGGGAGAAACAGGTGGATGCACCACTCCATCCCCAAGGAGGCTTCGTACAGATTGCGATACGGAAACCCAACGGCGAGATAACGACCTATAAACCTGCTATAGAGCACTGCATCTTGCCCGAGACGACCCTGCTGGATGAGCGGCACCCGTCCCTTTACGAGAGCGCCTACATCGGCTTCGGCAAAGATGGGTTGTATTTTGACCAGCCGGGACGCTATCAACTCCGGGCTATCTACTATGCCCTTGACGGTTCAGTGATTGCGTCCAACATTCAGAATCTCATCATCCACAGCCCAATCTCTTCTACCGACCAAACGATTGCGGAACTGCTCATGGATGAGCAGGTAGGGATGCTGTTCAGCCTACTTGGCTCCGACTCGCTCGCACTCCAGCGAGGGAACGAGGCACTTCAGACCGTGCTGGAGAACTACCCGAAGCACCCACTCGCGAACTATGCGCGCTTGGCAAAGGGCATCAACGCCAGTCGTGAGTTCAAGGTCATCACCGCAGACAACCGTATCACGGTGCGTGCACCGCGCTATGATGAGGCAGTGCAACTGCTTGAACCGGTTGTTGACTTCAGCGAGAAAGACCCAGCACACGGGCTGGACAACATCTCGCTGGGGATGACGATGCTCACGCTCGCCAGTGCACATAAAGCCAGCGGTCAGGACAAGGAAGCAAACGCCACTGCAAAGCGGATGGTAACACTCTTCAGCAAGCGCATCAAGCGTAAGCATGTGCTGGATCAGATTTCGGCGCAAGCGAGTACCATTTAACCACAAAGGACCCCTACCCAATCAGGGTAGGGGTCCTCCATCACACACTCAGTGTCTAATCCTTAGCGCACGCCCATCAGCAGTTCCATCGTGAGTTGGTCTAATCGTTCGTACTGATAGCCGTAGCCTCCCAGCGCTTCACGGTCAAAGGGGTGATGCTTGAGCCATTCCGCATTCTCTCG
>JBDNDR010000325.1:0-2932 GCA_046718995.1 Fimbriimonadales bacterium | reverse complement strand
AGGAAAGGGGCAATCAGATGCTTCACTGCGTTCAGCATGACGAAAGAGAATGCATCCACGAAAGCGTTCATCTGTCACCCGCACAGTCACCTTTTCGTCACCCTGAGCGAACGCGAAGGGTCTCGATCAGATGCTTCACTGCGTTCAGCATGACGAAAGGGGGTTCCCAGCACAGTACCGTCAAAGAGGAAACCCCAATCCCGCCCATCTTATCCCCCCTGAACAAAGGCAAGGGGCAGCTCCCTCAGGAACTGCCCCGTAATAGAAATCAGAAACTCTTACCTTACTCGGTGGGTAGCCACGAGTAGGGGTAGTGCGGGTCTTCCATCTCTATCGCAGACTTGGTCACATGCAGAGGGCGGAAAGTGTCCATCATCACTGCCAGCTCCTCAGTGTGGGTCGCGCCCAAGCTGCGCTCTACAGCGCCCGGTTGCGGTCCGTGAGGGATACCCGATGGATGGAGCGTGATAGAGCCGACCTCAATCCCGCGCCGACTGCCGAACTTCTTGTTCACATAGTACAGCACCTCGTCGCTATCCAAGTTGCTGTGGTTGTAAGGCACGGGCACCGCTTGCGGGTGATAGTCCAGCATGCGCGGGCAGAAGGAACAGACCACAAAGCCCGGTCCCTCAAAGGTCTGATGGATGGGCGGAGGCATATGGATGCGCCCAGTAATCGGTTCAAAGTCGCGGATATTGAACGCCCACGGGTAGACATAGCCATCCCACCCCACGACATCAAACGGATGATGTTCGTAGTGATAGGCATAGACGCGCCCGCGCCGGTGGATGCGCACCTCAAAGTCGCCCAGCTCGGTGCGGGTCTCTAAAGTCTCGGGGATACGGATATCGCGTTCACAGAAGGGCGAATGCTCCATCAACTGCCCATACTCGTTGCGATAGCGCTTCGGCGTCTCTATCTGACCCCCAATCGCCTCAATCCAGACCAGCTTGGCAGGCGGGTTCTCCAGCACCAGACGCCAGATGGTGCCGTGGGGGATGACCAGATAGTCGCCCTCGCCAAAGGTGAGATGCCCAAACTGGGTTTCCAAGCGACCTTTCCCCTCATGAACGAAGATGAGGTCATCGCCGTCCGCATTCTTATAGAAATAGTCCATCTGTTCAATCGGGCGGCAGACGGAGAAGATGACATTCTCGTTGAACATCAGCTCCACACGCCCCGTGACTGGGTCGCCTGAAGGAGGCATCTCGGCGGTGCGGAGGTGCCGATGCTGGAGAATCGGTTCCTCAATCGGCTCAATCGTGCGTTGGTAGCAGAAATGGAAATCTTTGACGCGCGTCGGGGGGTAATGGTGGTACAGAATAGACTGTACTCCAGAAAAGCCTTCGGTGCCTAACACCTCTTCGGCATACAGTTCCCCATCAGGACGACGGAACTGGATATGCCGCTTCGGTGGCACCTGTCCCATGCGTACATACCACGGCATTGTGGAGACCTCCCTTGTTGTTTTGGTGCTCCGCAAAGCACCTTGTGCCGATATTATACCCAGCCTCAGCAGGTAGAATTCCACCATGCGAATCTACACCCGTACGGGCGACGCGGGCGAAACGGGGCTGATTGGCGGACAGCGCGTGCCCAAAGATGACCTCCGAGTGTGTGCTTACGGAACGGTGGATGAGCTGAACGCTACGCTCGGAATCGCACGCT
This sequence comes from Fimbriimonadales bacterium, assembly GCA_046718995.1. Classification (GTDB taxonomy): domain Bacteria; phylum Armatimonadota; class Fimbriimonadia; order Fimbriimonadales; family GBS-DC; genus CAKZQI01. The sequence continues at coordinate 1,264 of JBDNDR010000325.1, read as the reverse complement.
GTTATATCAACGACGACGATTTAGACCACCTGCTGGAACAGTTTCAAAACGAACTGTTTGACATCGGCGCGGAGCTGGCTTCGCCACCCGAACGCGCCACCCAGTTCCAAGCCATCAGCGACGAACACATTCAAACGATGGAAGCCGCCATAGACCGCATGGAAGAGGAGCTGGAACCCCTACGCCAGTTCATCTTGCCCGGAGGGACGCCCGCCTCGGCGTATCTCCACCTGGCGCGGACGGTCTGTCGCCGTGCCGAGCGCGAGGTGGTACGCCTAAGCCACGAGAGTGCAGTCAACCCGGTCATCATCCGCTATCTGAACCGCCTGAGTGACCTGCTGTTTGTGATGGCACGCGTCTGCAATCATCGTGCAGGCGTGCCCGATGTCAAGTGGGGTGAACCGGGCTGGCGACGCGCCCGTAAAGCGGAGGCAACGGAATGAACGCCACTTATGAGCAGGTCGCTGAGTACGCCGGCTGGCTGAACCTGACCGACTACGGCATCGCACGCCTTTACGGCGCTGACCGCACGCGGTTCCTTCAGGGGCAGACCACCAACGACCTGCGCCCCCTCACAGAAGGTACGGGACTTCACACCGCGTTCTGTAGCCCCACAGGACATCTGCTCTCGGATGCGCTCGTACTGGAGCATGCCGATAGCTACCTGCTGATACTGCCTCCCGATACCTATGGCACCCTCACCGCCCGACTGAGCGAAGCGATTATCTTGGACGAGGTGGTGATAGAACCGCTTCAGGAGGGGATGGGTCTGCTCAGCCTGCAAGGTACAGCGACTGATGAGGTGTTAGACGAGCTGGGCTTAGAAGCCCCACCAGCCAAGAGCCTAAGCCATCACACCCGACTCTGGCAGAGAGCGGAACTGCTTCTCGTCCGCCACGACCGCACGGGCTTCGGTGGCGTGGATTTACTGGTGCCCTACGCCGTGATGGAGGAACTGCAGACCGCCCTAATTGCGACTGCCTGCCTGCCCATAGAGGAACCGCTGGCGGCAGTGCTACGCTACGAAGCGGGAATCCCCCGCTACGGAGTCGACATGACCGAGCGCACCTTAGCATCGGAGATGGGCAAGCCGTTTGAAGCCAGCCACATTTCCTACACCAAAGGCTGTTATGTCGGGCAGGAGGTGCTGATGCGCATCTATGCACGGGGGCACACCAACCGAACTTGGGTGCCGATGAAACTGGAGGGCGAGCCAATCCCTCCGAGGGGAACTCTTATCCGCACGCCCGATCGACCTGAAGCG
>JBDNDR010000324.1:0-2948 GCA_046718995.1 Fimbriimonadales bacterium | reverse complement strand
TGGCAGGTTGGGCACATTGATATTCAGGAAAGTGTGTGGTGGGAGCGGATGTTCCGCCAGTAACCGAGCAATATGGGTCGCTGCGATGCCTGCCGTCTCATAGTGGAGGATTGGCGTCTCGGTTGGGAACGGCTCGTTCGTCTCTTCGGAGCGCGCAAGGGGCAGAATCTCTTCGGCTGCGAGCGAGATGGCGAACGCATTAATCCCGTGCACTGCGCCCTCAATCGCAGCGGCGACGGTGCCCGAGTAGGTCAGGTCCCAGCCCAAGTTCGGTCCTGCGTTGATACCCGACACCACCAAGTCCACCCTGTGGTTCAGTACAGCGTGTGTCCCCAGCGTGACGCAGTCGGTGGGGGTTCCGTTGGTGGCATAACCGATGGAGCCATCGGGAAAGTGGATACGGTGCAGGCGGAGCGGTTTATGAAGCGTGATGGAGTGTCCTGTGGCACTGCGGGGTCGGTCGGGTGCGACCACAAACACCTCGCCGAGGGAACGCAAGTGCTGGGCGAGCACACGGATTCCCTCGGCGTAAATCCCGTCGTCGTTGGTGATGAGGATTCTCATTCGGCGCCCTCGCCCACCACTTTATCAGGGATGATGCCCAGCCACTTCTTGAGGCGGTAGATGGTGGTGTCGCGATGGAGTTCGGCTATCGCACGGGTGAGCGGGATGCCCTTGGGGCAGACCTTGACACAGTTCTGCGCATTTCCACAACCGGTAATCCCTGCGGGTCCCGTGAGTACCTCCAATCGCTCGTTCGCCAAAGTGGCGCCTACAGGGTGCAGATTGAACAGGCGCGCTTGAGCAATCGGTGCCGGACCGATGAAGGCGGAATGCTCGTTGTACTGCGGACACGCCTCCATACAGCACCCGCAGGTCATACAGCGGGCGAAGGCATAACGCAGTTCACGCAGGCTATCGTCGGTGCGCGGGCCAGGGCCCAGGTCGTGGTAGCCGTCCACAGGTACCCACGCTTGGAGGGTCTTGAGGGCTTCGAACATGCGACTGCGGTCGACAATCAGGTCGCGCACAACGGGGAACTTGCTCATCGGTTCCAGGGTAATCTCAATCGTATCCCCCTTGTGCACGCCCACATGGTCTACCAGTGCAGCACACGACTGTTGCACGACACCGTTGACCACCATCGTACAGGTGCCACAGACCTGCTCTAAGCATGCGGCTTCCCACGCAGGTGGCGAGACCGATTTGCCTGAGCCATCTACAGGGTTGCGCTGAATCTCCATTAAGCAGGAGATAACATTCATATTGGGGCGGTAAGGCAGCAGGAACTCTTGCCAATAGGCAGGCTTGCCCGGACCGTCCTGACGGCGGATTTTTAGACGGATGTTGCGGATATGACCATTCTGCATGGTAGTCCTCCAAGCGAAATTATACCTTTCGGGGTCTTTGGAATCACAGGAGCGGGCAATAATTGCCCTTGAATTAGGCGCGTTAGAGGTATCCTTCTAAACCGCCGATGGCATATGACGCTTGAGATTGCACTGGTACTGGGACTGGTTGTTGGCGCGGTTGCTCTGTTTATCAGCAATCGCTTCCCACCTGAGGTGGTAGCAGTCATTCTACTGGTGACCCTTTTGCTGAGTGGGCTGGTGTCCACTGAGCAGGGGCTTCGTGGGTTCAGCAACTCGGCTGTGATTACGATTGCCTCTATGTTCGTGCTCAGCGAGGGGCTGCGCCGTTCAGGTCTCATCGATGGGGTCATACGGTTCTTGGGCAAGTTGGCGCGGGTCAGTCCGTGGCTGGCGGTGGTACTGTTGTTGTTGCTCTCGGCATTTCTGTCGGCGTTTGTGAACAACACGGCGGTGGTGGCACTGTTTATTCCTGTGGCGTTGGCGCTGGCAGAGAATGTGCGTCGAAGTCCCTCCAAACTGCTCTTGCCAATCTCCTATGCCTCTATGCTGGGGGGAGTCTGCACACTGATTGGCACCTCTACGAATTTGATAGTGAGCGGGGTGGCTCAGCAGCGGGGGTTGGAGCCGCTTGGGATGTTTGAGTTCGCGCCGATGGGGCTGATTTTCACGGGGATTGGGATGGTCTACCTGCTGACTATTGGGGCGCGCCTGCTGCCCGACCGGCGTGCTGTAGCCGACCCTTCCAGCGCCTATCAGCTGGGGAACTATCTTGCGGAAGTGGTGGTGACCGAGCGGGCGAAGTCGGCGGGCACACTGTTGATGAACGCCGACTTTGTGCGCGAGTTGGGGACTGATGTGTTGGACATCTGGCGCGACGGGGTGCGTCTCTTGCCCCTGCCCGACCGCCTAATCCAAGCGGGCGATGTGCTGAGGGTGCGCTGTGATATTGAGAAGCTCCAGCGTCTCCAGAAAGAGTATGGACTGCGCCTAATCAGTGATGTGGAGCGGCACGACGAGCCTGAGGAAGAGGTGCTGTTGGAAGTGGTGATCACGCCCGGCGCGGCGCTGGAGGGGCAGTCGCTCAAGTCTTCGCGGTTCCGCAACCGGTATGGTGCAACTGTATTGGCACTGCGCCACCGCCAGTCCACCGTGATGGAACAGATAGCCGATGTGCCCTTACAGGCGGGGGATGTGTTGCTGATTCGTGTGAGCCGAGACCGCCTGCCCGAACTGCTGAACCACCCCGACTTTCTGGTCGTATCGCAGATGATGACAGAGCCTCGCCATCCGTTGCAGGGCGTGCTGGCAGGTGCGATTATGGTGGGGGTCATCACGATAGCCACACTGGGCTGGTACCCTACAGAGGTCACAGCGATGGGGGGCGCCTTGTTGATGGTGCTGACCCGCATCTTGAAGACGGAGGAAGCCGTTCAAGCGATCGATTGGCGGCTTTTGGTGATGCTGGGCGCGATGTTGGCATTAGGTAAGGCGATGGAGACCACGGGCGCAGCACGCTGGATGACGATGCAGGTCGTCGCTTCGCTGGGCGCGCTGGGTCCGTTTATCGTGTTGAGT
>JBDNDR010000323.1:0-2951 GCA_046718995.1 Fimbriimonadales bacterium | reverse complement strand
CGACAACCGTCGCCCGATGATTTGGGAACCGACCCCACAGCAGGAGGCACTAAGAAACTATGTGCGTCGGCTCATTCAAGCGCGCCAGCGGTCTGCAGCGCTCCGTCGGGGCGATTGGCGTACTTTGCTGGTAGATGATACGCGCAACTGCTACAGTTTCGCACGCATCTACGAAGGTCAGGCAGTGGTGGTCGCTATCAATAACGGTTCCGAACCTGCCACTTTGGAGATTGCGCCTCCCACCCGCGCTACTGAATGGACCCTGCTGGTCAGCACACACGACGATTTCGTTCGGGGCGATTACCCTGTAGCGAAGGGGCGGTTGACGGTGACGCTTCCGCCCTACTCGGGAGCGATTCTGGTTCCCAAAACACACTCAGTAGGAGGTAAGACACAATGAAGACTGCCAAGCACCGTGGCTTCACACTGATTGAGCTGTTAGTTGTTATCGCGATTATCGCCATTTTGGCGGCGATACTCTTCCCTGTGTTTGCTCAGGCACGCGATAAGGCGCGCCAAACCCAGTGCATTAATAACCTTCGTCAAACTGGTACCGCACTGTTGATGTACGCTTCGGACTATGATAACTTAGTGCCTATCTTCTGTTTTGGCGAGTACTATCAGGCGGTGCGCCGACTGGAGCCGTACATCAAGAACCGCGACATCTTCCGCTGCCCGAACTCACCGTTTCGTCAGGGCGCCAATCAGCTCATCCAGCGCGATAACGGTTTCGGCGACTATATGACCGCACCGAACCATCCGCAGGTCGGGCTGGGCACCTCCACACGGGGACGCACCAACTACTTTGACGACATCTACCCCCCGATGGACTACCTCATCCACAACGGACTGGGCGGATACGGGTTGTATGGATGCTCTTACAATCCTTCCCCTGTCGATTCGGGTCGTGTGCGTCAGCCTGCGAAAGCCGTAGCAATGATTGACCTGCCGCCTACGCGTATGCAGTGGCCCGGACGCACCTTCTGGGAGGCTCGGCTCGGCTCCTCGTTCCGCGGACGCCACAGCGAGGGTTCGGTCGTGCTTCACCTGGACGGGCACTCTAAGTGGTACCAGTATCAGCGCCTCTACCCCACCGACCGCGGTCAGACCAACTACAGCGAACCGAGCTGCAATGATCCTGACCCGATGGCTAAGTACACTTGGTACTGCTGGGGCTACGAGTGGGGTCCCGCCGAAGACCAGTAAGACTGGATTTTGTAAACCTTACGTATCCAGGGCGGTGGGGTTTCCACCGCCCTGTTTGCTACCGTTAGGTAGCCTGCAACAAGTATGCACCGAGTTCAAGAATAATCCAGAACACGGTTGTAGCGAGTTGGATGTAGAAGTGGTTGATGCTTCTACGACTACAACAGCCACAGCTGCGGAACTCTGCACGAATATGAATGTGCAGGCTCACACTTCTTCTATCTTGTTGCATGTGCTAATTATAGCCCAAAATCCTGCTTTTGCCTTGATTGCAGAATCGCACAGGTATCCTCTTGCAGGAACTTTGCCCACTGTGTGGAATACTTGCACTATGGCACGATGGCTACTGACCGTGGGACTGGCGCTGCTGAGCCTGACGACCTATGCGCAGGAGTTGGAAGACTACCTGAAGGTGCGCCAACAGCACAAGGTACGCACTCTGACACCTATCGCCGGGTTGGAGATTGCGGTCGGTAAGCGCGTCTTGGAGGTCGAAGGAGTCACTCGCGGCTCGGTCAGCGTCGGTGAAAGCCAGTCGGTTCTCTTGGAGATTGAGCCGATGCGTAGCCTGATTGTGAATATCCCTTCAGGCTATGGCTGGCTGACGCGTGGGCAGGTTCGTGTGCGGGCGCTGGTGCGCGTGGAACGCGAGAGCGACCTCGTAACCCCCACCTATACCCTGCTGAGTGCGGTGCATGCAACCGTGTTCCATAAGTGGGAAGCGCAAGAACGGGAGCGACTGGCGCGCGCCGAAGCAAGCCGTCAACAGGCGAAGGCGAAATCGGCTCCCCCACGCGGAACCACCTCCTCAAGGGGCACGACCAACGCACGGTCTAACACAGGTCGACCGCCCATCCCCACCATCAACGATTGGCAGACCTACGCCCAGAACCTGCATCTGTACTACCCCTACTACTACAACGCCATCCGCCACTTCAATCCGCGTCTTTCCCACGAGATGGCGGACACCATTGCGTGGTCTATCCTGCGGTTCAGTGCCCACTATGGGGTAGACCCGCGCCTGATTATGGCAATCGTGCTGGTCGAGTCGGGCTTCAATCCCAACGCCACTTCGCGCAAGGGGGCGGCGGGTTTGGGACAGCTCATGCCCGGCACGGCGCGCGGGCTGGGCGTGGCTGACCCTTATGACCCCGTCCAGAACTTGGCAGGCACCGTGCGGCTGGTGCGGGGACATCTGGAAAACTACCTACGCAAAACGGGCAACCCCGATAGCTGGGAGCATCTCATCCTCGCGCTCGCAGCCTACAACGCTGGTTCAGGTGCTGTGCGCAAGCATGGGGGCGTGCCTCCCTACCGCGAGACCCAAAACTATGTGAAGCGGGTTGTCCAACTCTATAAACAGTTTTGTGGGATTCAAGACTGAATGGCGACGGTAGTCATAGAGCCGATGCGCGAGGAGCATCTCCCGCTGGTCATGCCCATCGAGCGGGCGGTCTTCCAGCCCGGTTGGTCTGAGCAGGCGTTTCTGAACGACCTCCGAAACCCCTGTGCCCTCTATCTCATACTGCGCCACGATGGACAGATTGTCGCCTATGCGGGCATGTGGCTGGTGGTAGACGAAGCCCATATCACGAATGTGGCAGTATTGGATTCCTATCGCGGCAAAGGGTATGCTCAGCGGCTCATCCATCGCCTGCTCTCCATCGCGCGGGAGCGCGGGATGGTGCGCGCCACGCTGGAGGTACGGGTTAGCAACGCCCCTGCCCAGCGCCTCTACGAGAAGT
>JBDNDR010000322.1:0-2983 GCA_046718995.1 Fimbriimonadales bacterium | reverse complement strand
GTCAAGCGATAGTCTGTCAACGATGGGAATTTCGGGGCGGACTTACCGACCCATAACAGATTGATATTCAGTGCTTGTGTTTCGCCTGACGGAAACACCTTAGTTTGGGGCGACTTGAGCGGAGAGGTCAGTGTACGCGCTCTGCCACAAGGAACCGAGATTGCACGCTGGTCTGCTCATGACGATACTATCCTGGGTATAGCGTTCAAACCCGATGGGAGTGTGATGGCAACCGCCAGTGCCGATGGTACCGCGAAGGTCTGGCAAGTGTCCACAGGCACTCTGCTCCAGACTTTCGCACCCCACAACGGTACGGTCAACGCCGTCGCTATCTCTGCGAATGGCGAGTGGCTCGTCACGGGCGACGCTCTGGGAGTAGTGCGCGTGTGGAACTTGACTGATGGAACGCTGGCACACACGCTCAACGGACACAGCGAAGCGATTACCAGTTTGGCGTTCCATCCCAGCAGTACGCTGTTCGCCAGTGGCAGCCTGGATGGCACTCTGCGCCTCTGGAACGCTCAGAGTGGGGCACCTCAGGGCACAATCAATGCACATACGGGGGTAGGTGTAGCACAGGCACTCTTCACAGCGAACGGCAACACCATTATCACAGCAGGCACCGATGGTACACTGCGTTTTTGGAACACGGCAGGTGCTCTCCTCAGGCAGGTGAATGCCCTGCGCTCGCCCGTTCACATGATGACGCTTTCACCCAGTGGCGAGGGTGAGTGGCTTGCGGCTGCGAGCGATGAGGGGATTGCGATGCTGTGGACTTACGGACCGCCGAACCGACCCCCGCTTATCCCCTCGCTGATTAGCCCAAACGACAACGCCACCGTAGGGCGGACACCCACCCTGACAGTACGCCTGGCAGACCCCGATAATAACCCGGTTCGCGCGTTCATCGAAATCATTACGCCCGATAACCAGACCCGTAACTACAACACAGACCTTGTCAACAGCAACACGAATGTTTCTGTGGTAATCCCCAGCGACCAGCCGTTAACTCCGGGGCAATATCAGTGGCGGGCGCGCGCTCAGGATGACCAGGGTCTACTAAGCGATTGGAGCGCCCAACGCACTTTTACCGTGAGCAATAATGCTCCGGGTAAGCCAGAGGTTCTGGCACCGGCGAATAATACCACCCTGAGTGCGACTCCCACCTTCCGATTGCGGCTCAGCGATGCCGATAACGACCGTGTAAGAGCCGTGATTGAGGTCTACCAAAGTAGCACGCGCCTGCATGAGTTTACAACCGAATTCGTGGAGAGCGGGAATGAGGTTCAGTACACGGTGCCCGACACCAATGCGTTGGCACCGGGGTCTTATCAGTGGCGCACGCGAACTCGGGATGAGTTCGGCGGAGAGAGCGACTGGACTGAATACCGTCAGTTCACCGTGCCCGCCCAGAATCAGCCGCCTGCAACGCCCGAACGCCTTGCACCTTCAGATGGGTCTACTCTAAGTACGCAGCCGACATTCAGGCTCCGATTGAGCGACCCTAACGGGGATACTCTCAAAGCCCAGATAGAGATTCGCTCGACCAGCACGGGCGATATCCGGACGCTTGAGTCCACTTTCGTCAACAGTGGGAGCGAGGTGAACCTGACCGTCAGCCAAGCTCTGAGTGAGGGAGCCTATCTCTGGCGTGCACGAAGCCAAGATAGCGTAGGGGAGTGGAGCGACTGGACAAGCTTCTGGGGATTCCAAGTCTCTTCGGGGAATCGCGCTCCCTTGACCCCAACTTTGCTTGCACCCGCTGATGGCGCTGAGCTAACAGGAAACATTGTATTTCGGCTGAGCCTAAACGACCCCGATGGCGACCGTGTGAGTGCGATTCTTGAGCTGACACGCCCTGATAACACGACCAGCACTTACAACACGCCAGAAGTAGCGAGCGGCGATGAAGCCAGCTTTACTTTGAATGAGACACTGGCTCCGGGCACCTATCGTTGGCGAGCACGTAGCGTGGATAACCGAGGCGCGCAGGGGGACTGGAGTGGCGTGCGTTCCTTCTCGGTGCCCCAGCCCAATCAGGCACCCAGCGCACCAGAGCTTATCAGTCCCGCTGCGAATAGCACCACTTCGGTTATGCCCATCTTCCGCCTGCGTGCCGAAGACCCTGATGGCGAGCCGATTCGATTTGAGATTGAAGTACACCGCGATAACCAGCTCATCCGTCAGTTCACCACCGACCCTGTCGCCAGCGGTACAACGGTGGTCTTTCCAGTACCTGAGGCGAACGCGCTACCCGTAGGCACTCTAAGTTGGCGTGCCCGTGCGCAAGACTCTCGCGGTGCGGTGGGCGAGTGGAGCCAAACGACGCTGTTCCGAACCGCTCAGGAGGTGCAACCCTCTCTAATCGGGATTCGGGGGTTCGCGTTGAGCCTGCAGGTTCCTGATGCCAGTAAGAGTGCGTTGGGACTTTCGGAGGCGCAGATCGTGCGTTGGAACGCCCAAACCCGAACTTATGAGCCAGTCTCCCAGCTCCGTTCTGGGGAAGGCTACTTCGTGAAGGTGGTGAACCCGGTGCGCTTAGACCTCAACGGTCAGCCTCAGACTGGTACAGTAGAGATTCCCCTTGAACCCGGCTGGAATCTCATCTCGAACCCCTACCTGGTGAGCCTGCTGTGGAATGTGGATACTGTGCAGGTCAAGCGTGAGAACGAAACGCTCACGCTCCGTGAGGCACGGCTACGCGGTTGGCTGGACGACTACCTCTGGGCTTGGCGTCAAGACCCGCAAAATCCTACTCAAGGTGCTTATGAACTCATCTACGACGCCAATCTCCTGCCCGGTGCGAATAGCGCGCTGGAACCGTGGCAATCCTACTGGATTTTGGCGGGTAATCCGTGCGTGTTGGTCTTGAATCCTGCGAGCCGTTCGGCATCTCGGAGCCACTGGGATAAGGTGTCGGGCTGGGGGCTGCGAGTTCAGGCGTGGAACCATTCGGGGCGCTCCGAGGTCGTGCTGGGTGTGG
>JBDNDR010000321.1:0-2984 GCA_046718995.1 Fimbriimonadales bacterium | reverse complement strand
CCTGATGCGCAATCTCCTCGGTCTTACCCAGCGCGAAGTCATAGAGCAGGAGCGTGCCCTTGTCCTCTTCCTCGCCCCCACGCCAGTCCTTGTCCAGTTGCCCCTCCACAGGGAATCGGGTCACCAGAAGACGCTTCTTGCTCAGCCCGGCGACCTGCCCGTACAGTGCGCCCGGCAACGGCACGGTCAGCACGCGCTTCTCGATCTCGTCAAGGTCGATTCGCACGGGCTTCGGTGACGCTTCGGTATCTTGCCCCCCCGACTTTTCGGGTTTCGCTTCGAACGGATGGGGTTCAGGCAGGAGCGGGTTGGGCACATCCTTGCGCAGAGCGATTGCCATCACGCGGTGGGTCATCGGGAAGCTGAGCTCGAACTGCGCTTGGTCGTACACGGGGTTATAGTCGCGGCTGGAGATGAAGTAGAGCAGGTCGCCCTCCGGATCCCAGGCAGGCGCCACATCGCGGAATTCGGGGTGCGTGAGGGCATGCGTGGTGCCCGTCTCGGTATGGTACACCTTGATGATGTGGGTACGCTCGTTGGGCGCGAAGCTGTAGGCAAGCCAAGCCCCATCGGGCGACCAAGCGATGCCCTCTATCATTCCCGCTTCGCTCCGTTCTACCAGCTGAGCTTCGCCCGACTGCAGGTCAAATACCCACAGTTCAAAGCGGTGATTGGTCAACGCAACCCGGTCGGCGGTTGGGCACACTTCCATGCGATACACAACGCCCGGGTCAAACATCTCAAAGCGCGTGACCCCATCGGGAGTATGTAGTTCCAGTCGTTCTTCGCCTGAGGCATCCGAAACGGTGACGAAGCGCATGCCATCTGGCAAGTAGCGCGAGATTCGATAGCGCACTCCCTGTGGCTCGCCGTGCTGGATAACGGCGCCCTCCCAGTTGCCCATCGTGAATGGCTTGCCCCGCACCGTCAGCAACAGCGAGTGCCCCGCCGGATGGAGCGTGTAGTCCTGAAGGTACTTGGCGGTCTCCACAAACTTGCGTTGGGTCTGGACGCGGTGGCTTCGGATTTCGGTCGGGATGAGCGCGTTCTCGCCCGTCTCGAGGTCGTACACATACAGGTCGGCGCCCGCGTGATACACAATCCGCTTGCCGTCTGTGTGGGGCGAGCGCACATAGTACTCCTCGTGGTGCGTGTGGCGTTGGAGGTCGGAGCCGTCCAGCCGACACGAGTAGAGGTTCGCGATGCCCTCGTGGTCCGACACGAAGTAGAGCCGCTCGCCCACCCACATCGGCGCGGTCAGGTTGCCCTCGGTCGGTTTGAACAACTCGAACCGTCCCGTGCCCTCGCGGTCGATCCAGAACACACCTGCCGTGCCGCCCCGATAGCGTTTCCAGCGGGCGGGGTCGGTCGTGTGGCGTCCAATCAGGCATCCCCCGTTGGAACCGAAAACAATCGAATGGGCAACGCCGTAGGGATACATCGTCGGCAGACCGCCCTCTTTGGAGACCTTCCAGAGCCGTACCTCACGCGGCGGGCAACCTGCTGTGCTATGGTAGATGACCGATTCGCCGTCAGGTGTCCAGCCCACGACGCGCACCATGTTCGCCCCTTGATAGGTCAGTCGGGTGGGCGTGCCCCCGTCGGCGGGCATCAGATAGACTTCGGGTTGACCCTCGTCGCGTGCCACGAACGCAATCCACGCACCGTCGGGCGAATAGACGGGGGTCATCACCTCGCTCAGGCTGGTGGTCAGTCGGCGTGCCACACCGCCTTCAATCGGAACCGTCCACAAATCGTCCTCACAGACAAACGCGACCTGCGTGCCATGCACAGTTGGGAAACGGCAATATCCTTTATGATGGAGCATGCACAGGATTATACCTGTGGGGGCAAAGCCCTCTGTAAATGCGAAAAGATGATTCAGGAGTGTTTGGATTGTAATCTACTCACCAACACTATTGGGCTAAGAATTTCAGGAAACCGAAAGGAAAGTGGTGTTGGGCGGTGAATTCCCATCCTATGATAAGTTCCTCGTATGCGCTAAGCCCGGAGCAGGTAGCGTTTTATCGAGAGCAGGGCTACCTCCTCATGCCCGGCGTGCTTCCACCTGACGAGGCTCAGGTACTGCGTGAGGAAGCCCATGCGCTCATTCAGCGCCTGGCGGAGGTTCGTGGGGGCGAGGAGAACCTCAACGCTGCGTGGGGCAGTAGTAAAGCACTTGCCGACCTGCCTCCGAAACTGCTTCACTGCCACAATGTGCAGTACCACAGTGCGGCATTCACCCGCCTGTTGTGCGACCCGCGTTTCACCGACCGTATCGCCTGCCTGATTGGTCCGAATGTCCAACTGCACCATACGAAGCTGTTCATCAAGCCTCCTGAGCAGGGTGCACCGTTTCCGCTCCATCAAGACCAGCCCTACTTTCCCCATGAGAAGCACACGATGCTGGCAGCGGTCTTCTTCTTTGATGACGCGCCTGTGGAGAAAGGGTGCATCTGTGTGGTGCCGGAGAGCCATCGGCTGGGACCGATACCGCACTTGCCTGAAGGCGGATGGCACTTGCCGCTGGAACAATACCCGCTGGAGAGCGCAACCCCTGTACCTGCTCGGGCGGGCGATGTGGTGGTGTTCAACTACCTTACTATCCACGGCTCGGGGGTCAACCGCACCCAAGAAGCACGCACAACGCTCTTAGTTCAGATGCGCGACCCGACCGACCATCCAACGCAAGCGGTTCATCTCTCACGCGGACAGGGACTCATGCTTCGTGGGATTGACCCCACCGCCGATGCCGACCCGCACACCGACTCGCGGTCGCGCTACCTTGCGAGCCTCGATTCTGAGGCGCGTACACCCCACTGATTCGTTAGCCGGCGAGGCTCGCCATTTCGGGGTGCTTGCTGAAGAACCGCTTGAGCGCGGGCCACACATCCTCTTTGGAGGCGATTTTGACCACCACCACGCGCGGGTCATCGCCGAACGCTTCGGTGAGCGCCTGACCCAACGGTGCCAGCCCGCCCGAA
>JBDNDR010000320.1:0-2985 GCA_046718995.1 Fimbriimonadales bacterium | reverse complement strand
CAGTTGCCCACCGCCGAGAACACCTATCGTACGCATCTTACTCTACGCGTGGGTCGGGATGTTCCAGCACGGCTTGGGTCTGCCGTTCGCGATAGGCTCGGAGCGCTTCGCGGAACTGGGGATACTTATTGGCGAGAATAGCGGTCGCCAGCAGCGCGGCGTTGATTGCACCTGCTTTGCCGATTGCCAGCGTGCCCACTGGAATCCCCGCGGGCATCTGCACGATGGAGAGCAGGGAGTCCAGCCCCTTGAGCGCGTGCGACTCCACAGGCACGCCCAGCACGGGGAGGGTCGTCTTGGAAGCGGTCATACCGGGCAGGTGCGCAGCGCCTCCTGCACCCGCGATAATCACCTCCAACCCACGCGCTTCGGCAGTGCTGGCGTACTCAAACAGCAGGTCGGGTGTCCGGTGAGCCGATACCACCCGTACCTCGTAGGGTACTCCCAACGCCTCCAGCGTCTCCACCGCATGCTGAAGGGTCTGCCAATCCGAGCGTGAACCCATAATCACTCCGACCAGTGCGTTCATCGTGGCGATTCTACCCGCAAGTGTGGAACAACTCCGACAGCGATGAAAGCGCTCATCAAAGTGTTGGTGGTCGGGGTTATCGGGGCAGGGATTGGGATTGGCGTGGGACGCATGATGGCGCCTTCCGCCGAACCGCCACCCAAAACGCCGTTCGGTAAACTCCAGCGCGGGAACGAGCACTTCATCAAGGGCAAGCTGACCCATCCCAATCAAGACCCCGAAACGCGCCAGAAACTCGCTTACGAGGGTCAGGCACCGATGGCAGTCGTGGTGACCTGTTCCGATTCGCGCGTGCCCCCCGAACTCATTTTTGACCGGGGACTGGGCGAGCTGTTCGTGGTTCGGTGCGCAGGTAATGTGGTGGACGCCTACCAGATTGCTTCGATCGAGTATGCGGTCGAACATCTGGGGGTGCCCCTGCTGATTGTTCTGGGGCACAGCGAGTGCGGCGCCGTGAAAGCGTGTGTGGCGGGCAAGCCATTGGAGGGGCACCTCCCGCAGCTGATGCACGGCATCGAGCCAGCGCTCAAACAGGTCAAAGCCACACATCCCCACCTCAAAGACAAGAAACTGGTGGAGCGGGTGATAGCCGAGAATGTGAGCCTGACCTTACTGAAGCTCTACGAACAGAGCGAGATTGTGCAGGAACGGATGAAGCGCGGCAAGCTGGAGGTCGCTGGGGGTGTCTACAATTTGTGTGAAGGCACGATAGAATGGCTCAAGTTGCCTGAGGCGATTGCCTTCGCCGAGGCGAAACCCGAAAAAGCCAGCACCTCGCACCACGAAGAACATTCCGAAAAGACCGAACACCCCACCAGCGAAGAACACACGCCCCAACACGCGGATACACACAAAACGGCTTCGGAGAGCGGAAAACATTCCCATTCAAAAGCAGGGAGCCACTGACCTTCCGCAGTGGCTCCTCCCCATTCTAACAGCCCGAACCGAAGTTGAACAACACGATTAGCAGGTCGGCGTCGTCTACAATCTCGTCGTTATTGACATCCGCAGGGTGGTCGGTCGCGCTGGCTCCGAAAGCGAACAGCACTTGCAGGAGGTCGGCGTCATCCACACACCCGTTCCCATCCACATCGCCTGAACGCCGAAACGGGCTTTGAACGGAACGGAGCGGACCTGCCGGGTTGCCTCCAAATCGCAGAACGCCATGGCTCGGACCGCCCGGCGCGTTGGAACTGTCAAGCACATCGTTGCCCGAAAGCTCGTCCATATGATAGAGCGCTGCCGTGTTCGTGTCGGGCACGAACGGACTGCTCGGCGGGGTGAAGTTGCCACTGTAGCGTAGCACGGTAGAGAGACGAAGCTCGTCCATCCAACCGCTGAACGAGGGATAGTTGCTTGGGTCAAAGTCATGTTTCTCGGCGCCCAGCACGATGAACGGGTCGCTGAAGTTGCATGGGTTGCCATTACAGCAATTGGAACAGGGCACTCCGTTATCGGGATAGGAGATATCGCCGTTTGGTCCGTCGGCTTGGGCTTGAAGTTGACCATCCACATAGAGCCACATCCAGCCGTCGGAGCGTCGGCGCTGAACAGCGATGTGATGCCACTCCCCATCCAGGACATTCGTCGTGCCGCAGATGGTGCGCGCCTCGAAGGAAGCGTTCGTGACACCGAACACGACACGCCCATTGGCTATAGAGATGCCAAACTTGCGCCCCTGCGAGAAGCGGTCGCGGTCAAAGACAATATTGCCGTAAATCCAGTCTTCGTTAGCCCCACAGACGACACTCGGGGAAGTGTTCTCACTCAGATACCCTCGCACCCAAAACTCGATAGTGAAGTCGGTAGCCCCCACATCCGCAGGCGGTCCGGGCAGGTTATTATTGGGGTCGTCGATCTGGATTTTGACGCGATCGATATCGTCGGTTCCGTTCCCGAAGAATCGTAACGAGTACTGAGGCTGGGCGGCGGCGACCGATATCATCAACGCGCAGAGTCCAATCACAGTCGCGCTCAACTCTCTCCGTTTCATAAGCATATTATAGCCCAGTGTCTGGGACATCAATCTGGCAGATTTGCCGTTTCAGGGGGCACGGGGTATGATTCCTTCACCAATGAAAGCGACCGTTGAAACGCGCTCTATCTTCTGGCTCTGGTTCCCATTAGCGTTGAGTTTTACCCTGATGATGGCAGAGGCGCCCAGCACCAACGCCATCCTCTCGCGCTTCCCCGAGTCAGCCATTCAGATTGCGGGGTTTGGCGTGGCGTTGGGGCTGTCGCTTCTTATAGAAAGTCCTGTGATTATGC
Source organism: Fimbriimonadales bacterium (assembly GCA_046718995.1). GTDB lineage: Bacteria > Armatimonadota > Fimbriimonadia > Fimbriimonadales > GBS-DC > CAKZQI01. The sequence continues at coordinate 188 of JBDNDR010000320.1, read as the reverse complement.
TCTTGGCGACGGCGATTGCGCTGGTCAAGGGACGCGAGTCGTTCTTCGCTCTGATGCGGTTCGTGCTGAATCTGATTGTCGGGTTGACCCTACTCACGGCGTTGGTGGCGTTCACCCCGCTCTATGACCTGATTGCCTTACGATTGTTGGGGCTACCTGTGCCGATTGCGGAGGCAGGGCGCGGTGCG
>JBDNDR010000032.1:0-11284 GCA_046718995.1 Fimbriimonadales bacterium | reverse complement strand
CGCTCAAGGGGGTCGCCAGCCTTCCAGCCGACTGGGCGCCGAGTTGAACGCGTAGGTCTCGTAGGTCACGACAATTGTGGAGGTGCGGGGGATAATCAGTCCCTCGCGGAAACGGAGGATGCCCGCGAAATAGTCGATCGTATAGTCCTCGCCCCGACGCTTTTCTACGCCGTCCACCTGCACGCGCTCGCTGCCATCCACAATCTGGCTTCCCTGCAGGTAGTACGGACCAGGGCTATCGTTGCCGGTAATGGTGATGGTGCGTGCGCCCGCTTTGGTCTCCGATTGGATATAGCGAATCGTGTTGCGTCCCCATCTGGCGCTTCCGGTCACTCCTTGTAAAGTGCGGTTGAAGCTCACCAGTTGGTTCGTGCCACCCAACGAGGCGGTGATGTCGCCCCACTCTATGGTAAAGTCGGGGGTTTCGTAGCTGTAGGTGATTCGGGCGTCGTAGGGGTTGCGAAATCGGCTGTTCGTCCACCGCCAGTCCAGCGAGAGGAACCCCAGAAACTTGTTCATCCGAATGGTTAGGTCGGTGTTATCGGTGTAGCGTTGTCCTCCTTGACCGAAATAGTTCTGGTCGCGGAAGGCGTTGGCATCGCCTTCTATCTGGTGGAGGTGGAATCCGAGATTTTTGCGCCCGCTGATAGTGACGGTGGAGCGGAACTCACGCTCCCAGTCGTCCCAGCTTCGGAGCGTTTCTAACACATCCAGCGGGTTGCGGCGCTGAGTACGGCGCGTGGGGGCGGAACGCTCCGACCCCTCTGTCGCTTGGGCAAGAGCTGGTTTTTGGGGGCGTGCGCCTTGAAAGAGGTACTCGATAGCTTCTGGGGGGAGCTTGATTTCAGGCACGAAGACCTGTGCGTTGCCACTCGTGAAGAGAAGGGCAATCAGGCTGGTCAGCACGACCCTGAGGCATAAGTGGCTTGGCAAACGGTTCATCGCTTTGCCGAGAGCCAGTAGCCGTCCCCCTCTTAGTTGTGCTTCCTGAGGTGGGGCGGGGGCAAATCCGCAGAGAGGGGTCGGATGCCCCTCTCCCTGCACAGATAAAAACAGTTGGTTTGCTTCATTACGCATCAGGAACTGGTCTTAGCCGACTCTGCTGCGCCGGACTGCGCCTTCCGAGTGATAGTACCGTTCAAAGCCAGTTGGGTGGTCTCGCGCTCGAAGTCCTTAATCTCGGAGCCGTCTTTCTTGATGGGTTCGGTGGTCTGGTCTAAGCTGGCTTGGATGGTCGCCTTGTACAGCACGCCGTCCTCGGGATGGAACCAGAGGGTCATCGTGCCTTTCATCGTGCCCCGTGTGATGCGCACGGCGTTGTTCTTGTCGGTCGTGGGCTGATAGAAGGCATCTTGGTACGACTCGATGGGTTGCTCAAAGTTCTGGATAATCTTGATGTACTTGGTGCCGTTGACCTCTTCCATGCCTTCGTAGCGCGCCTTGAGGGTTACTTTGAGTGCGTCGGCGCCGTCACCGAAGGCACGGGTGAACTCCCAAGTGGCACCGTTGGTCATGGGAGTGGACGGAATCTCGGTGGGTACGAGCATTGTCGCCATATTGCGCGGGTCGAAGCCGGGCAGTTGGAAGCCCATCAGTCCGCCCCCGCCCTGCAGACCGCCCAGTTTGCCTTGCGGGCTGACCGTTGCGGTCGAATCGGGGATGATACTTTTCGCCATATCCAGCCCCACGGGGAAGGGCTGACCGTTGAAGATTGCCTCAAAGGCTTGAAGCCCCGTCGTGACCTTTGTGCCCGACTCGTCCACTTTGTCGGCACGCATAAACATCGTCATGTTCAGCACCAGCGAGCCTGCCATGCCCGCAGCGCCCGGAATAGGTAGGTTGCCGTTGAGTTCGATCTTGCCTTCATATTGCTCCTGCTGACCCTCCTTGAAACGGTATTGGAAGGTGGGAGCGCTCTCTTGTGCCAGTGTCCAGCACACCAATGTACCGACCAACGCTAAGCTCATCGCTCGTCGCATCATTTAGCCTCCTAAGCTCATCTGTACGCCTAACGGCGCCACAAAAAGTATACCACCGAGTCAGACGAACAGAATCCCGCTCTGTTTCCTGAAACGGGTAGAATCAAGTTATGCCGAGTGAGGCACAGCGCGTGTTGCAAGCCCTGTTGGAAGATATAGAGGCAGGTGTCCCTATCTTGCTCAACAACGCCCAACGCTACCGAATGGAACAGGACGGGCTGGTCATCCAATTTGAAGGGGAAGATGACCTCCTGCACTGTAGCGTGGTGCGCAAAGATGGGGCACCGATTGAACTGGAATCGGCTCATCAGGCGGTGGAGCCGTTTTTCGGTGTTTGTCCGAAGGGAATTGTCTGGTTCAAACCTGCAGAGCATTCCGTCCACTACTATGTGGGGCACGACCACTTTCTGATAGCACACCGTTCTACGAGGTCGTATGGAGACGATGGCACCTGACCCACGCACACTCAAAGCGAAATTAGACCCCATCTGCGAGCGGTTTCGGGGCGTGATGGGCTATAGCCTCTATCACACCCGCTACAACCACCGCATTGACCGTCTGGGCGACGAAATTTTCCCGACCGCCAGCACCATCAAGATTGCCCTGATGAGTAAGGCGTTTGAAGAGATCGAGCGCGGGCACCTGCGCTACGGTGAGAAGTTGCCCATCCTGCCCGACGACATTCGTGATGGTGCGGGGCTTCTGCAGTTTTTCAAGGAGAACCAGTCGGTCGATGTACGCACTGCGATTCACCTGATGATTACGGTGAGCGACAATACCGCAACCGTGATGCTGGCGCGCCGACTGGGCACGGTGGAGGTGAACAAGCATCTACAACGGCTGGGGCTGAAGCACACCCGCCTGCTGACCCTGCACCCGCCCGACGATTTGGAGCTGAAGGCACTACGCGACAAGTGGGGGATGGGCATGTGTACACCCAACGAGATGGTCGCGCTCTTAGACGCCATCCGCACGGGCAAGGCAGGCTCACCCGCTGCGTGCGACCGCATGCTCCGCATCCTCTCGCACCAGTTTTATGATGACCTGATTGGCGCTTCGGTGCCGCCGTGGGTGGTGTGTTGTATCAAGTCAGGCGCGATTAACCGCTCCCGCTCGGATGTGGGGATTGTGTTCGCACCCTCAGGCACCTATATCCTGGCGGTCTACACCAAAGATGCGGAAGACACCCGCTGGACGCCCGATAATGAGGGCGAGCAAGCGATTCGTGAAATTGCCCACGAGGTCTGGCGGTTCTATCACCCGCGTGACCCGTGGCGTCCACCCCCCGGTACCGAGAAGCTCAGTGTCGATGCCACCTGATGAGGGATAGCGATGAGTACCGTTGAACCGATGCCAGCACGCAAACACCGTTCTACAGTGCGTTCGTTGAGCTTGCTCATCCTGTTTGGGATGTGCGCCATCTTTTTCGCGACCTATTTCCGAGTCGTGGTCGTGAGCGGTCCGTCGATGGAGCCGACTTACCGCGATGGCGACCGCCTGCTGATGACCAACGCCTACTGGCTGTTTGGTCCCATTCGGAGGGGGGATGTCGTGGTGGTGGTGCGTCCCAACCGCGAGATGCTTATCAAGCGTGTGGTGGCGCTGGCAGGGGAGGAGGTTCCCCAGGACTATTGGAGCCCGCTGGTTTTTGCGATGGGTGGGCGTGTGCCTGAGGGGCATCTATTTGTGGTGGGCGATAATATCGAGCGCTCGGAAGATAGCCGCACGCTGGGGGCAATCCCTCTGAGCCATGTGCAGGGCAAGATAGTCGGGGCAAAAGGAGCACCGAATTGACCGATTGGAGCCAGCTGCGCGCCCCGTGGGCAGGGCGCTGGATGCAGTTTATGCCTGTGGAGGCGTACCCCAAGCCACCTGCCCCCCTGTGCTATGTGGTGGTGCTTATCCTCAACGAGCAGGGACAGTTCCTGTTGGCGAACATTCGGGACCGGGGCTACTGTGTACCCAGCGGGCGCATCGAGCCGGGGGAGGCACCCGAACAGTCTGCCCGGCGGGAGGCTTACGAAGAGGCAGGGGCTGTATTGCAGGAGCTCCAGCTCATCGGCTGGTACTTGTTGGAACCGTGTTCGCCGAAGGAGCCGGAGCCGTGTGCCTCCCCTGTCTACTTGGCGCATGCTGAGCAGGTAGGTCTACCCGAGATGCCCGCCGAATCGTTAGGCACTCACTGGGCAACTTTAGACGAGCTGCCCACGCTCTATTACGATTGGTCACCCCTCTTGGAGGCAGTCTTTCGCTATGCATGGGAACGGAGCAGGACGCACGGGGAACGGTAAGACGCGCTTGAAGCCCAAAGTGCCGCAATGGGTGAACTGGGCGGTCGGCTTTTTGACAGCAGGTTTAGCCCTCGCACCTTGGTTGACAGGGAGCCTCTACACGGGACCGCGCCCCGTCGCCTCAGAAGAATGGTTCGGCGCACTGATTTGGGGCGCCGATATGCCCCTCTTAGGGGGTGCGCTCGTGGGGCTATGTTGGCTCATGGGGCTTCTGATTGCTGGATGGTACGCCGAGATGTGGCGCTTACCCGTGGGGCGAGTGCTGGGAGCGTTCGCAGGGTTCCTCAGTCTGCTGGGGATTTCTGCGTTGGTGATGGGAGCGGGCTGGTCGGGTCTCTATCGGACGCTCGGCTGGCTCATAGCGCTGGTGGGGCTGCTGGGGATTGTCGCCATCGTTCGGCGTGGCACAACGGCGTGGTGGATGCTGAGTGCGCTGGTCATTTCCGCCAGCCTCGTCGGGCTTCGGGCGTGCAGTGAGTATCTGGTGAACGCTTTGGGGGGTGTCCCGAACTGGCGTGTGTTTGCGACTTTTTTCAACCCGAACCTGCTCGCAGGCTATCTGGTGATGACCGCCCCTGTCACGATGGGTGTTCTGCTGATGGTGGGGCGCGAAATCGGCGAACCGCGCCGACGGTGGCTCAGTGCTTTGCTGACGGTTGGACTCTGGCTCCAGTTGAGCGCGCTGGTGCTGACCGCTTCGCGCTTGGGGATGCTCTCGTTTGTCGGGGCGGGCGTGGTGTTTCTGGCGCTGGGGTTCCGATGGGGACTTATTCGGCGCGACTTTCTGTTCAGGCTGGGCGTCGTGGCGGGACTGACGGCGCTGATTGTGGTGTTCAGTGCCCCTACGGCGCAACGGCTCACCCCCCAAGCGGCAACGCAAGAGGTGCATTCGGGGGCGTTTCGCCTGGAGACTTGGAAGGGTACGGCGCGTATGGCGGTGGCGAACCCTCTGCTGGGCGTTGGCACGGGCACCTTTGAGTGGAACTATTCGCGCTACGCCTCGGTCGGATACACGCGTTCAGCGCACAACACCTATCTGGAGGTCGCTGGCGAGTCGGGTTTCTTAACCCTCATCCTGCTGGTTGGGGGATTGGTCGCTTGGTTCACGCGTGCGGGGCAAAGTGAGATTCCGCCCCAGCCTGCCAAGACGCCCGTGCCCGCTAAAGATTGGCGCGGGGTGCGCGTGGGGATTTTGGCAGGGGTTGTGGGTGCCCTGCTCCATAATGCAGTCGACTCAGACCTGCAAGTGTGGGCGAACTTAATGACGCTCGTTGGGCTGTTGGGCTTAGGGCTGGCTTTGGCTGTTGACGGAGTCTACACGGTACCCCTGCGTACGATTGAACGGCGTGGCACTGCGCTGATTGTCACGGCTACTTTGGGACTGATGCTCGTCAGTCTCGGCGTGGGGGAACTCTATGCCAACCAAGCCCGCTACAAGGCGCTGATACAACAGGTGCCCCAAGCGGCAGAGTTGTACGGGGTCGCCCGCAGTTTCGATACGGCGAACGCCGACTATCTGATGGAATCGGGTGAGTTGTACTATGCGTTGGGGCGCAGGGAGACCGCTTTGGAGATGCTGGAGCGTGCGGTGCGTATGAAACCCTCTGCACGCAACTGGTATCGGCTGGGGCTATACTACGAGCGCGACGGTAACCCCGAGCGGGCACGCCAAGCGTTTCAAGAGGCACTCCTACGCGACCCCCATAGCCTACCCGCTCTGCTCAAGCTGGCGCAGTACACCGCAGGTGGCTCCAAGCGACTGAATGAGGAGGCGCTCCGTTATTATCAGCGTGTGGTGGAGATTGAAGAGTCGCCCTACGGTCAGATATTGGCAGTGCCCCAGATTGTAGAAACGGCATATGGGTTCGCCCACCTGGCACTGGCAGAGCATTACCGAGCGATGGGCGACACCCCCCGCGCGCGCCGGCATTACGAGCGTGCCTTGGTGGTCTTCCAACGCTACCGCGCCCTCACCTATCCGTTCAATAGTGCGGGACGCAGCCTGGGACTGTATAACCCTGACCGCGAGCGTCAAATCCTCAGTGCGCACTTAGCCACCCTGCAGGGCTTCGCCGAACTGCTGGAGTCGCGGGGGGATACGCAGAACGCGCGTCCCCTGCGTGAGGAGTACAATCGCTTGGTGAACGCCGAAACATAGGGTTCCCAAGAGCCACAGACCGAACTGTCCCAAACCCATCAGGCTATGACTAACTGTTGATTTCTGCAGGTGCATCAAAAGTGGGGTAGAATAAAGCCATACTGAACGGTCGGTTGAGGTGGCACAATGACAGGCAATTATCTCAAGGGTGAGCCGTTATCGCTACGGTGGAGTAGCGCATGGTGTGAGCATTCGGCGAAGACGATTCCCCAACTGTTCTGCTCCCAAGCGGAGACTTTGGGGGATAGCACGCTTTACTTGGTGAAGCAATCGGGGGTTTACCAACCGCTCTCTTGGCGCACTGTGCGCGAGCGGTTGGAGGCAATCAGTGCAGGCTTAATCGCACGCGGGGTGCAGCCGGGCGACCGTGTTGCTATTCTCTCCGAAAATCGCTTGGAGTGGGTGCTGGCAGACCAAGCCATCCTGCACGCAGGCGCCATCTCCGTCACGCTCCACTTCCCGCTGACACCTCAGCAGGTCGAGGAGCAACTGAGCGACTCGGAAGCGAGCGTCATTTTCGTTTCTAACAGCACCCAAGCCCAGAAGGTGGACTCCATCCGCGCGAACTTACCCCACCTGAAACAGTTCATCAGCTTCGAGCCGGTATCGGGCTGGACGGAATTGGGCGCCCTGGAAGAGGAGGGACGCCGACTCCTGCAAGACAAACCCAACCTGCTGGAGGAGACGCGCGCTACCCTGAACTGGGATAGTATCGCCACACTCATCTACACCTCGGGCACCACAGGCGACAGCAAAGGCGTGATGCTCTCCCATGGGAACCTGCTCGCCTGTATGTACGGTGCGATCGCACAGTTTCCCCCGCCAGGACGCAACTATACTTTGTTCAACTTCCTGCCTCTGAGCCATATCTACGCACGAACCGCCGATTACTTGGCGACTCTGGGGCTGGGCGTCACGATGGCGTTCGCCGAGAGCTTCGACACACTGGCTCAGAACATGCAGGAGGTACGCCCCCACGCTATCAACGGGGTGCCCCGCTTCTATGAGAAGGTCAAAGAGCGCATCTTGACCACCATCCAGAGCAAGCCGTTCCTGCGCCTGCTGGGAGGATATGCACGCAAAAAAGGCGTCCAACGCGCGTTTGGGGGACGGCTCATCTGGGCGGTGAGCGGCGGCGCGGCGTTAGACCCCCAAGTCGCTGAGTTCTTCTGGGAAAACGGCTTACAAATCTTTCAAGGCTACGGCTTGACCGAGACCTCGCCCATCATCACCTCCAACTGTCCGAAGGATAACAAGATTGGCACGGTCGGGATACCCTTCCCGGGCGTAGAGGTCAAGATTGCGGAGGACGGTGAGATTCTCACGCGCGGTCCGCATGTGATGAAGGGCTACTGGCGCAAGCCTGAAGCGACCGCCCAAGCGATTGACCCCGATGGCTGGTTCCACACGGGCGACATCGGCGAGATTGTGGAGGGCAAGTATCTCAAAATCACCGACCGCAAGAAGGACATTATCGTGCTGGCGGGTGGCAAAAATGTCGCCCCTGTCGCTCTGGAGACCGCTTTGGTGAACAATCTCTATATCGAGCAGGCGGTCGTCTACGGGGATAAGAAGAAGTTCGTCTCCGCGTTGATTGTGCCGGATTTTCTCCATCTGGAAGCGTGGGCACAACAAAACGGTATCACCTTTGAGACGCGTGAGGAGCTGATTGCCCATCCGAAGGTTGTGGAGTGGATGCAGAAGCAGGTCGCCGAGTCGTTGGCGAAGTTCGCTCACTACGAGCAGGTTCGCAAGTTCATCCTGCTTCCCCAAGTGTTCACTTTTGAGGCGGGCGATGTGACCATCACGCTCAAGATGCGCCGGTCGCGTATCATTGAACGCTATCGTGCGCAACTGGACGCACTTTATGAAGAGGAGCGGGTATAATAGAGGCTCAACAAGACGCAGAGGAGGCACAACTATATGCTCAGGATACGCCTAACGCGCATAGGGAAAAAGAAGAAGCCGTTCTACCGAGTGGTGGTGACGCCGAGCCAATCACCCCGCTCCGGGCGGTTCGTGGAGATTGTGGGACACTATAACCCCATCACCGACCCTGCTCAAATCTACTTCAACGAGGAGCGGGTGCTCTACTGGCTCAAGACCGGCGCCCAGCCGACCGACAGCGTGGAGCGACTGCTCAAAATCGCTGGCATCCTCGAAAAAGTAGGGCAGACCCAATCGACGCCGACCGAAACAAACGCTCAGAATTAGTGTCCATATAGCGGAAGGGGAATAAACTATGCTTAGGGAGTTCTTGGAAGCCTCAATACGAGCTCTGGTAGACGACCAGCAGGCGGTCTCAATTACTGAAGAGCGCAACGGCTCTATGCTGAAATACACGATTCAGGTTGCCGAGAGTGACCGTGGTCGTGTCATCGGCAAGCAGGGGCGTATCGTGAACGCCCTTCGAACGGTAGCCCAAGCCGTGGGGAGCAAAAACCGCGTGCGTGTGCAGGTCATCGTTATCACCGACGAAGGGGAACACGGCGAGGATAACGACGAAGATTAATGCCCAAGCCCTATCAGCCCAAAGTGGGGAAGCGTTGGGTCACCGTCGGGGTGGTCCTACGCCCCTTTGGCATCAAGGGTGAACTGAAAGTCCGACTGGAGACCGACTTTCCCGAACGGTTCCAGCCGGGAGCGCGCCTCTACTACTGGGTGCCTCCCAAACCGGAACCTGAGGAACCTGATGCGTTTGCGCCCCGCTCTAAGCGCCGACGCCCTCCACGCACCACCCAACCCAAAGAGTGCTTTATTGAAAGCGTGCGCTGGCATGGTGAAGCGCTCCTTATCAAGCTCAAGGGGATTGATACCCTCAACGACGCCGAACCGCTCCACGGGGCGTGGCTGGTCATCCCGCCCGAAGAACGGATGCCCCTCGCCGAAGATGAGTACTACATCGATGACCTCATCGGGCTGGAAGCCTTCACCGAAGAGGGTAAGCGGGTCGGCGTGCTGAAGCGCGTCATCCCCGGCAGTGTGTACGATTTCTACGAGATTGGGAAACATGTCCTGCCTGCCGTGGACGAGTACATCCTCCAGATTGACCTCGCCAACCGCAAGATTATCGTGCGACTGCCGGAACTGGAGTAGCCCCCCATCAGTAGAATCAACGGTACTATGAACATCGCTCGGTGGATGGCGTTAGCGGGGCTTTTGGGGATGGGAGCCCTCGCAGTGGCGCAGAACTTAGACCTCCCCGATAAACCGACCCGCTGGGTGGTAGACAGTGCTGACCTCTTATCGCCCGAACAGGAAGCGAACCTCAATCAGCAGATTGCGGAGCTGGAACGGGAGACAGGCGCCGAAATCGCCGTGGTGACCGTACAGCGGGTGAGCCATACGACCCCCAAAGACCTGGCGACGGAGCTGTTCAATCGCTGGGGCATCGGCAAGCAGGGGGCTGATAACGGCGTCCTTATGCTGGTTGCCCTTAGCAATCGGCGTGTGGAGGTGGAAGTTGGCTACGGACTGGAAGCCATCCTGCCCGACTCGGTGGTCGGCGAGATTCTGGACCGGTTCGTTGTGTCGGAGTTTCGCGGGGGCAACTATGGAAGCGGGATTGTGGCAGGAGTGGAGGCAATCAGTGAGCGCATTCGCCAAGCCCAAGCCGGTGGTGCCTATGAACCGATTCACAGCCCATCGCCTGTCCGAATCGGTTCTTTGGTGTTCTTGCTGTTGATGTTGGGCGGCGGGGCGATTGTGGTTCTGGTGTTGGTAACGCTCAACCGTCCGCCACGCTGTCCCGAGTGTCGGCGTCCGATGCGCCTGCTCAGCGAAGCCGAGGATGATGCCTATCTCACGCCCACCCAAATTCAGGAAGAGCAGATTAACAGTGTCAACTACTATGTCTGGCGGTGCGATGGCTGTGATGAGCTGGAAATCTTTCCCCGTGAGAACTGGTTTTCGGGCTATAAGCGTTGTCCGCAGTGTGGTGCCCGAACCCTCCGTGAGACGGCACGCATCGCACGCCAGCCGACCTATCAGCGCCGAGGGCTGGAGGTAATCAGTGAGGTGTGCGAGAACCCCGCCTGCAACCACCGAAACCAACGCGAACGCTCTCTACCGCGCCTTGAGCGCCCACCTATCGTCATCGTGCCGACAGGGGGGCGTTGGAGCGGTGGCTGGAGTTCAGGGGGCTTTGGCGGATTTGGTGGGGGAAGTTCGGGAGGCTTCGGCGGGTTCGGAGGCGGAAGCTCAGGTGGCGGTGGCGCCGGGAGGGGCTGGTAAATGGAGAAGCGTTTGGATCCCCAACAAGCCGATGAGGTCGTGCGCGAGGCGGTGCGCCTTCAGCAGGAATACGAAAACCAGATTCCCCAGACCGTGCTGGAGCAGAGCGCGCAGGAGATGGGGATTGACCCCGCTGTGCTGAGAGAGGCACTCCAGCGCGTAGAGCAGGAGCGTGAGCGACGCGCCCAACGCCAACGCACAGCACTGATTGCCCTGTTCGCTTTGTTGGGGGTGCTGATAGTCAGCCTTATCTACAGCCACAGCGCGCTCAATCGGGCTTGGAACGAGGTAGAGAGCCGTGCGCGACAGCTTCAAAATGTAGAGGAGCGTCAGGAGTCGCTTCTTCCGCGTCTGGAAGCGTTGATGCGGGAGGTGGACTCTCAACAGCGTGCGAAACTCCAAACCTTAGTCAGTGCGCTCAAGAACGACCCTGCCTCGGCGAGTGCGCTTCTCACCACCTTGCAGAACGACCCCAGCCTGCGCAACGATTGGCTCGTGGTACGCCTGATGGACGAGATCGCAGGCAGTGAGAACCGCATCGCTGTAGAGCGTCGGCGTTATAACGAGGCGGTCACGCGCTACGAGCAGGTGGCGCGCCAGTTCCCTGTGAACCTATTGCGTCC
>JBDNDR010000319.1:0-2994 GCA_046718995.1 Fimbriimonadales bacterium | reverse complement strand
GGGACGACCACGACTACGGTCCCAACGACTCCGATAGCAGTTATCGCCTGAAAGATGTGGCGCTCAAGGTGTTCACGGACTACTTCCCGCAAGTGCGCTATGGGCTGCCAGAGGCGCCGGGCTGTTTCTATCGGTTTGAATGGGGCGATGTGGAGTTTTTCATGCTGGATGACCGCACCTACCGCACACCCAACCGCCAGCGCACCAACCCCGAACAACGGCAGATGCTGGGACGCGCGCAACTGGACTGGCTCAAGAAGTCGCTCCGCTCCTCGCTGGCGACCTTCAAGGTGATTGCGTGCGGCGGGCAGATGATTAACCCGATGGTCTATTTTGAAGGCTTCGGGCTGTTCCCCAACGAGCAGAAGGAGCTGTTCGACTTTATCGTGCAGGAGCGTATCACAGGTGTCGTGTTCCTCTCGGGCGACCGGCATATGGGCGAAATGCTCAAGGTCGTGCCCGAAGGCGGCTATCCGTTCTATGAGGTCACCAGCAGTCCGCTCACTGCTGGAACAGGACGCGGTCATCCCGACGAGGCGAACAACCCCGCCCGTGTGGAAGGCACTTGGGTTCTGGACAAACGCCACTTCGGGCTGATGCGCGTGGTGGGCAAGCGCGGCGACCGCCAGCTGGTGTTCAGCTTGAATGATAAGGACGGCAAACCCCTCTGGGAACGCACCATCCACGAGCGGGAACTGCGCTGGGAAAACTAAGAAAAGAGGGGGCACTTCGGTGCCCCCCGACTTCCGGAGGAAAAGCGGAGATTAGTGTTCCATAGACCGATTCTAATACGAATAGGTTCCAGCCCCTGCGGAATAGGTGGCGAAACTGATGCCGAAAGCAATCCCGCCGAACAGTAAGACCAGCCCAAACGGTACGAGGAACCGCTGGAGCGGCTTCCAAGTCCGTGCGAAGGGCGCAGTGGGTATCGCCAGGCTCAGCCCCGCCAAGTAGAGCATTGCCAAAGCCGCCGGTTTCAGCTCCGCATAGCCCAGCGTGGACGCCCAGAGCAGAGCGAACAACAGCATCGTCATGCCCACCGCGCCCCGACCTACTGTAAACTTTCTCAGCACGAAGCCGAGCGGCACACCAATCCCGACAACGCCACCCAGCGTACCTGCCAGCTGACCCAACGAGGCGCTCTTGCCAAAGAAAAGCGCGCCCGCACTCAGGCCGCCCAGCGTCGCTAACAGGAACGGCGTACCCAGTCCCGGTTCGTCGCCCGCAGGCGCGGTCAGCACCATCAAGAGGGTCGTAGCGAGGGTCAACCCCACAATCCAGTTCACGCCCGCCCGCAAGCTCCAGAACTCTGAGACCATCAACGGGCGCAGGAGCAGGATAAAAACAATCCCCAACCCAATCAACAGTGCCCAGCCCCACAGCCATCGGAATTCGCGTGCGATGTGTGCCAGCCAGCCGATGGGGATGAGACCCAGCGCGAACCAAAAGAGCCACTGGGTGGCGTCAATCGGCGGGAAGTCGGGTCTACCCAAAATCAGCCAGTAGAGCAACGCAAACCCGCCTCCTACTGCCGAGGCGCTCAAAAACGGGAATGCGGCGCGGAACCGCCAGCCCACCAGCCAGAGTAGTCCGACCAGTAGAGCAGGCAGTCCCATCGCCACGATGCTATTGAGGACGACGCTCACTGACGAATGCCCTCAACCGACACGGTGACCCGCACCTCGTCCGCCAAGCCGTTGCCCTGTAGACCGTAGGTCATCCCGAACTGACTGCGGCGGATGGTGAAGGTGGTCTCGAACCCGATGAGCTCCTGCCCGCGTTGGTTGCGCCCCTTGCCCGTGAAGGTCACGCGTGTGGTGAGCGGACGGGTCTGACCCCGCAAAGTGAGATTCCCTGTGACCTCAACGGTGTTGTCGTTGATTCGGCGTACCCGCGTGCTCTTGAAGGTAATCTTGGGGAACTGGCGCGCGTTGAAAAAGTCGGGACTGCGCAGGTGGTTATCGCGGTCGTTGTTGCCGGTGTCCACACTGCTGGCATCGATCTCAAACTCGATGGAGCTGTTGCCGGGATTACGCTCGTCTACAACCAGCGTGCCCGAAATCGTGTTGAAACGACCGTAAGCGAAGCCCGTGTTCATATGCTTGACACGGAACACGACGAAGGTATGCACAGGGTCAATCCGATAGGTCACCGCTTGCGCCTGGATGGGTGCGACAGAACCGAGCAACAGCACAGCCGATGCAATATAGCTCAATCCGCGAATCGTCTTAGGTTTGAACATATCAACCCTCCTTATATGGTGTGTGTTCGGTCTTGGGTTCGCCCGTGAGTTGGAGCAGGCTCTGCGCGAACGCTCGGAGCATCTCGGGCGAGGCTTTGAAGTAGTGATGTTGCCCCTGCTTGCGCATCGCCACGAAACCCGCCTGTACCAGCGTGTTGAGGTGATGCGAAATGGTGGGCTGAGCGAGGGGGAACCGCTCCGCCACCTGCCCACACGAGAGTTCGCCCTCCAAAAGCAATGTGTGCAGAATGGTGAGCCGTGTCGGGTCAGACAGCGCACGCGCCTTTCTCACAATCGTCTGTTCCAACTCAACTGTGCGATTCATAGACCGATTTCTATACATCTATACGACGAAGCGCGCCTTAAGTTCGGTTGGGAGTGGATGGGGGAACCGAAACACTGCCGGGGGTGGATTCGAACCACCACTACCAGATCCAAAGTCTGGCGTCCTGCCATTAGACGACCCGGCAACGCACAACGGTAGTATACCCTACCCGAATGGGAAATTCTACAGGCGGTGGGGTAAACTGTAGCCGATGCCGACCGTTAGCGTGCTGATACCGAGCTACAATCACGCGCGTTTCCTGCCTCAGTGCCTGCATAGTGTGTTTGAACAGACCTACCCTGATTACGAGGTTGTCGTGGTGGATGATGGCAGCTCCGACAACTCGGTGGAGATTCTCCAATCCTACGGTGATCGCATTCGGCTCTTTGTCCAAGCGAATCGGGGCACCTACCCCACGCTGAATCGG
>JBDNDR010000318.1:0-2995 GCA_046718995.1 Fimbriimonadales bacterium | reverse complement strand
CACGGCTAATCTCGTTGAGACGCTGGGGCAGCTGCCCCAGCGGAATGTTCTTCGCTTGGGGGATATGACCACTGTTGAACTCAAACGGCTCGCGCACATCAATCACCTGAGCGCCATTCACAATCCATTGCTTCGCTTCTCTCGGTTCGATTTCCTGATACATCGCTTAGGTGGGATGGAGGGCTTCCAGTTGGACATGTCCTTGTCCACCCATCCCAGCGTTGAGCCGTCGGTGAGGGGGCTTTGCCTGACGAAATCGGGCGCGCTCTGAGGTGGCGTTGGAATCATAGGGCACCTCTGCGGAAACGGCGTAGAAGCACCAGTCCCGAGGCTAACAACAACAGGCTACTGGGTTCTGGTACGGGAGTGACGGCAAACAGTCCGCCCACCGCCGTGAACGAACCGTCCACAATCAAGATACCTTCGCCCGCAAACGGTTCAAATCCGTTCCCATAGTAGGCGAGGCTGGTCGGGAAGGGAAATGCGCCACTGAACTGACCGAAGGGCGTTGCGACCGTTCCGCGCATCCGAGTGAGCGTGCGTTGGGTGGTGGCGATGAGGTCGCCCTCGCTATCTACTGCCAGCCCCGAAATCCCCGCACCGTTGCCTCCCTCCAGCGAGATAACATCGCCAAGGAGTAGGCTGGTAATCAATCCTGAGCCATCATACACGGGTTGGAAGCGGAACACCTGACCCGGGTTACCGGTAAAGTTGGGGTCGTTGGTGTCGCCTGCGTACAGAACGCCGCTCCGAAAGACCAATCCGCCAGCATAGCCTGTGCCGTAGGCGTCATACAACACACTCGCCATCCCAGCGTGAACGGCGTAAATCCGATTGCTGTTCGGTCCGTCGGCGCCGAGTGCCAGCAGTTGGTCTCCTGCTAAGGCGACATCGGCTACATTCGGCAGGCTCCCGACAGGTGCTAAAAGGTCAACCGCGTTGTCATTTAGGTTCCAGCGAAGCACGGTGTCCAGGTCGCCGTTCTCGGAGAAGAGAAGCGTGTTCTCGTCCCGCCAAGTCATTCCACCGAAGAACTGCCACTGGCTGCTACTTATCTGTGCAAGCACTTGGCGTCCCTCAGGTAGGATACGGTCATAGACCGTGATGGTCGCGCCACCGCCGAACTGACTACGGGCGACAGCGAGCTTGCCTGAGGGACTGACAGCAACGACTCCACCGGGCAGTTCCAACGAGAAGGCACGAAAGCCGGTTGGGGGCGTATAGCCCGCAAGTTGCGCCAAAGCGTGAACCGTAAGGGCGCACAGAGCGCCAATCGTCAAAAGAGATCGTCTGTGATGCATGCCTAACCTCCTTTCTCGGGCGCAAATAAGTATGCGCCCGACCTGTGGTCAGGCGCGCTCAGGCATCAAGCAATGCATGCTCCATCCTGACCGCACCCTGTGCTCGCAGGGCGTTCCTGTTTCTGGAACGCGGTCGCACCGTGGCCGGGCATTCGGGCTTGTCC
This sequence comes from Fimbriimonadales bacterium, assembly GCA_046718995.1. GTDB lineage: Bacteria > Armatimonadota > Fimbriimonadia > Fimbriimonadales > GBS-DC > CAKZQI01. The sequence goes on along the minus strand of JBDNDR010000318.1, from coordinate 1,530 downwards.
CCCTTGAGTAGGGGCTTACCGTTGCGGCACAGCGCCGGACTCTCACCGGACTTCCCCCGCTATTTCAGCCTCAGCACGACCTGAGGCGCTCACGGTGTGCGTGCGTTCTGATTTTACCCTGTTTAGACCTTGCCGAACCGCCTCATCGCCTCAAAACAAAGGCGAATCGTCTCCAGCGGGGTGTGCGCGTAGGTCTCCTGCTCTACGATGTACCATTCGGTTCCACCGACCGTTTCACAGGCGGTAAAGAACTCCTGCCAATGCACCTCGCCTTCGCCAATCACGGCGCTGTTGTTCGTGCTGGAGAACTCTTTGCAGTGAACGGTAATGGCGCGTCCGGGATACTTATGGACGAACGGCTCAGCATGGGCGCCCCCGTGTAGGGCGTTGCCCGTGTCAATCTGCATAATGACCTCTGGCTTGGTGTTACTGAAGAACACATCCCAAGGGAGTTCGCCTGTTGCAGGGTCAGGCTGGAACTCAATCCAGTGGTTGTGGTAGCCAGTGCGGAAGCCGTGAGGAGCGAGCTGCTCGGCTATTGTGTTGAACAGGTCTGCCGTTCGCCGCCAGTGTTCCAGCGAGGCGGTGTACTCGGCAGGCAGACCCGGCACAATCAGATAAGGGCACCCCAGAGTGCGATGGAACTCCAAAGTTGGCTCCAGCTGATCGCCCATCAGTTTATCGATACCGATATGCGTACCACAGCATACCAAGCCGTTATCATCTAGCATCTTGCGAAGCTCGTCCGCTTTGAAATCGTAGTAGCCTGCAAACTCCACACCAGCGTAGCCAATCTTAGCTATCTCCGCCAGCGTGTAGGGCAGGTCGCGCTTACAATCTTCTCGTACGGAATAGAGTTGAACTCCTACCTTAACAGCCATCGTTTATTTGCCTCCGCCCTCCGATTCGGTTTGAGATGGGTGAATCCTGCCCCCATAACGCAAAGCGGCGCCGAATCGTCTATACTTTGGGAGGAGCAAACATCATGACCCGATGCCTAATATCAGCAGGCTTGCTCTGCTGGATGCTGAGTGGATGTGGAACAGGCGGTGTGGGCGCGCCTGACAGCCAAAACCAGCCCACACAACAGGGGATGCCCGTGAAAGTAGAACCACAAGTCGTTGACGCAAACCTGAGCTTTGGACTTCGGCTCTTGAATGTGTTGGACGAGCAACGCGAAAAACCGAACCTGTTTATGTCGCCGCTCTCTGCTTCGGTTGCGCTCAGTATGATGCTAAACGGCGCGGGAGGCGAGACCTATGCGGAGATGATACGCACACTGGGCTATGCGCGAAGCACTCCACAAGAGATTAATCAACAGAGCGAAGCGCTGATCCAGCTACTGCGTACTCCAGACCCCGAAGCGAAGGTGGACTTGGCGAATAGCCTTTGGGTTCAAGAGAACTTCACCCTGCGCCCGGAATTTGTGCGTGCCCTCCAGAGCCACTATGGAGCAGTCGCAGAACGCCTCAACTTTGCAGGTGACCCCGAAGGCGCGGCAAACCTGATTAACGCTTGGGTCAAGGAACA
>JBDNDR010000317.1:0-3023 GCA_046718995.1 Fimbriimonadales bacterium | reverse complement strand
ATGTCTTTCACAGGCACGGTGTCGTCCTTCTGCTTGACGCTGTCGCTGACCATAATCATACAGAACGGACAGCCCACCGCCACAGTGCGTGCGCCCGTTTTGAGCAGTTCCTCAGCGCGGATGAGACCGGGGCGCTCGTGAGGCAGTTCGTCCATCCACATTCGTCCGCCCCCTGCCCCACAGCAGAAGGTGCGGTCGCGATTGCGCTCCGGCTCGGCAACTTCCGCCACCGTGCCCAACACTTCGCGTGGTGCATCGTGGATTTTATTCACGCGCGCCAGATAGCACGGGTCGTGGAAGGTGATTGTGCCGTCGTTCATGGGCGCGGGTTGGGGAAGCCGTCCCTGCTGTATTAGCTCGGCGAGGAACTGGCTATGGTGCACCACCTCAAAGTTGCCCCCGAACGCCTTGTACTCGTGCTTGATAGTGTGCAGGCAGTGGGGGCACATCGCCACGATTCGGCGCGGTTCGTACTGCGAGAGGGTCTGCACATTCTGCTGAGCCAGCTCTTGGAACAGCAGGTCTTCGCCCAGTCGGCGTGGCGTGTCGCCTGTACAGCGCTCTTCGGGACCCAACACAGCGAAGTTGACCCCAGCACGCTGAAGCAGTTTAACAATCGCGCGTGCCACCTGCTGACCGCGGCTGTCGTACGCGCCCGCACATCCGACCCAGAACAGCACCTCAAAGTTGGGGTTCTCCCGCGCAGTGGGCACATTCAGCCCTTCCGCCCACTTCATCCGCTCGCGCAGAGGTAGACCCCACGGGTTCGATTGGGTGGTTGTGCGTTGGAGCGTGCCCGCCGCCGTGCCGCGCAGGTTGCCTTCGGCTACGCGGTGTCGGCGCATCTCCATAATTAGGGTCGGGTGCTCAATCAGAACCGGACACTCGTTATTGCACGCCCCGCAGGTGGTGCAGGCAAAGAGCTCCTCATCGCTGATTACCTGCGTGAGGTCGTCGCCCTTACCGTTAGCCATTGCGTCGCGCAGCTTCTCCACTATCAGCTTGGGGTTGAGCGGCTTGCCTGTGGCGTTGGCAGGACAGACACGCTCACAGCGTCCACAGCCCATACAGGCGTCCAAGCTCATCAGGTGCCAGCGCGAAAACTCGCTGATGGCGTTCACCCCGATTTTGCCCGTCTGCTCCACCCGTTCCAAGCTCTCGATGCTGGGCACATTCGGCAGGTAGTTCGGCTTGTAGAACGCCACAACCGGCGCCAAGAACCAGTGGCGCAAGCGCGTGAAGGGCAACACCGCAAACCACGAGGCGATACTCAGCGAGTGGAACCACCACCAGAGACGATAGCCTGATACGCTCAGATTCTCGAACAGGGGGGCGAAGGTATACCCGACAAACGACCAGACCTGGGCATATTGTGGGCGGGGTGGGTTCATAAACTCGGGGTTGCGCTCAATCGCAATCCGAGCCGACTCCAGCGCATAACCGTTGATACAAATCAGGAGCAACAGCCAAACAGCCACCCCATCCATCCGTTCCAAACTGACGGACTTGGGCTTCATCACATGGCGCCGATAGAGAGCCAGCAAACACCCAAAAATGACGCCCAGCCCGAAAAGGTCTAAGGTAATCTCGTAGACGATGTAGTACAGCCCTTTATGGAACCAAATCCCCTGCTCCATGAAGATGTGCGAGCCGATTTCCGTCCACTCGGCGATTGCCAGCAGGGTCGTGCCAATCAGGAGCATGACGAAACCTGCATAGAGTGGAAGATGGAGCCATGCACCATAGCGATGGCGGGGTACCTTCCTCTGCGCCAGCGCATAGCCCACCATATTCTGGATTCGCTGTTTGAGCGGGAGCTTCGGCTCCTCCGATTGACCTTGACGCCAAAGTTTCAACCGTTTCCAATACCAGACCACACCTACGCCGAGCGAGCTGAGAATAATGCCATAGAAAATCGCTTTCCAAATCGGTGTGATTCCGATGTAGGTATGCCGTGTAATCAAATCCCAGTTCCAGTCCATCGTTGGCACCTCACTTATGTCTGGCTCTTGCTGGCGACAGGGCGCTGAGGGAACCCAGTGCGCTACCGCCATTTTTTAACCAGCGAGTCAATAGTACCACACACCTGACCGAATTCCTGCCGTTTTGCGCCTCAATACGCTCTGGAGCGAACCGCTTGGGTATCCTGCAATTATGGAATGGGAGCAGGCATTAGAGCGGTGGCGGGCACTCCAACCGCCGCGACACTGTCTTAGTATCAGTGATTTGACACCCGAGATCGCCCAACTGATTTTAGACTTGGCGCACGCGATGAAACGCACCACACAATCGGGGAGCGAACTGGTTCAGTTTGCGCGACCGACTCCGGTGGCGTTGATATTTGAGAAGCCCTCCCTGCGTACCCGCGTGACACTGGAGGTCGGGCTGTATCAGATGGGCGGGTATGGGGTCTACCTCAGTGCCAGCGATATCCAGATGGGCAAGCGCGAGGCGGTGATGGACATCGCACGCAACTTGGGACGCTGGGTACACGCTATCGTGGCGCGTGTGTTCCATCACGGCGTGTTGAAAGAGCTTGCCGAGTTTTCAGGTGTCCCGGTCGTCAACGCGCTCAGCGATTACGAGCATCCCTGCCAAGCCCTCGCCGACCTGATGACCATCCAAGAGCGCAAGGGCAATCACCAACTCCTAATGGCTTGGGTGGGCGATGGGAATAATGTCTGCCACAGTTTCAGCCTGCTGTCGGTGATGCTGGGGCATACCGTGCGGGTGGCGACCCCCGAAGGGTATGAGCCAGCCTCGGCAATCGTTCAGCAGTGCGAGCGGATTGGGCATCAAACAGGCGGTTCGCTTCAGGTGATGCGCGACCCGATTGAAGCCGTCGCAGGTGCCGATGTGGTCTACACCGATGTGTGGGTCTCTATGGGCTACGAGACGGAACGCGAGGTACGGACACGCCAGTTCACTCCCTACCAAGTGAACCGCCCCCTGATGCGCCTGGCTCAGCCTGACGCGATGGTTCTCCACTGCTTGCCTGCCCACCGCGGCGAGGAAATCACCAG
>JBDNDR010000316.1:0-3026 GCA_046718995.1 Fimbriimonadales bacterium | reverse complement strand
GCGTATGCTGCGTGCGGAGAGGGGGCTGGGGGGTGAGGTATATCAACACCCACTGCCGAAGTTGAACAGCACAATCAGCAGGTCGGCGTCGTCTACCAGTGCATCACAGTTCACATCGGCGATGTTCGCGCCTGAAGCACCGAAGTTGAACAGCACGCTCAACAGGTCGGCATCGTCTACACAGCCGTTGCCGTCCACATCGCCGTTGGTGGGAATACAGGCAGGCGCAAACCAGAACCCGCCCGTGAGGCTGAACACCCCACCCGTGAGGGCGTTGCTGGCATCGGGCTGACCAACGGTGCCACCCAGATTGAAGGTGCCGCCCGTGGCGAAGGTGATGCCTCCGCCGTCAATCGTCCACCAGCTGAGGTCGTAGCCGCCCCCTGATTGGGCGAGGGCAGCAGACCCCAGCGTCAAGAGCAGCATCAGAACCATCCAAGTGCGTTTCATCGTGCTTTTCCTCCTTCAGGGGCGCGGGCTGGGGACTGAGTGCGCTGGCGTGCCTGACGCGCCTCCAGAGACTTCAGGCGCGCCTCCCACACCTCAGAGCGCTCCATACCGCCCGGCAATACATAGTCCCAAGAGCGATAGACCTCAAAGTCGCGGTGCTCCTTGCGCACCGCTTTCACTTCCCAGTCAAACTCGTAGTTGCCACGACCGTTCCTTAGTTCCCCAACTTCGATGCCGTCCAGTCCCGCTTGAACGACGGCTAACCCCTTTGATTGAGCCGAGCGCGGCGTCAGTTGGACGGTCATGCCCTGCTCATCGGCGAGCTTGCGGAAGTGGTCGGGCAGTTCGATGCGGGCGCGTCCGTTCACGAGGCGCGCAGTGCCCCGCACATACATCGCCAGTTCGGGACCTTCAATGCAGCCGTACCAGATGTCGCGCGTGGCGTCCTCGGGGTCGGGCACGCAGAAGTTCTTGATATTAGCCGTAAGTACTCCCAAATTATCGTTATTAACCCACACACTGGCTTTATTTGGATTCCAACTGCTGCTGTACGCCGATACGGAGCCGTTGTTCGGTATTGGGTATCCGTAAACGATCGGATAAGAAAGACTTACTATGCGTCTATTTTCACCAAAGGTGTCCACCCTTCCGACCCTGAAGGTGTCCACCCCTCCGTCCCTGTAGACGTCCACAGACTCAACCCCAGCCCTAACGAGCCTACCGCCGAGTGAGAAGCCATTCCCCTCTACGGTGAGGTCGCTTTTGATATGGACGTTGCTATCCCCGGTGCCGTCCACATCGGGATGCAGGGTGATCGGACCCCAACTCTGAATCTCGCCATTGTCCACACGCAGGTTGCCTCCAACGATGTGCAACCGCTCCGCAGGATTGCTCGTGCCGATGCCGACTTTGCCTGTGCCCAAAATGGTCACCAGCTCGTTCCCGTTCGGTGCGTTCAAGAACGAGAAGCGTTCCCCGGAACTATTCAGGTGCAGCCGAAACTGATTTGGCATAACACCCAAGCCCATTATTTCACCTGCGGCGTTTCCTTGCCAGAGGGCGAGCTTGGTGTTGGCATTGCTACTACCCAGCGACAGCCGCGCTCCAGGGCTGTTCATGCCGATGCCGACATTGCCATTATTGTAAAAGATAGCACTGCCGTTCGGCTCCCACGGCTTCATCGAATAAAGTGCATTAATCGCATAGGGCGCCCCAGTCAATTTCACACGCGGCGATAACACTGTCTGATTAGGGGCTGCGCCTATCTTTATCTCCAGTTCAAGCCACGGGTCGTACCACAAAGAGCCAAAGTCCAACTCTACCGTGAAAAGCCCGTTCTGTACCGACACATTCTGGGTGATGGAACCGATCGGGAACGGGTCGCCGAAGCGGTAAAGCGTGAAGGTCATGGTCAGTGTGCCGTTCACTGGTTGCCCGTTCTGCTTGAGCATGCCTTGATAAGTGAACGGCTGAGCGACAACCGAACTGGCGAGCGCAATTGCTAACCATCCAATCGCTACCATCAGCCAATGAGCTCTCATCAGCGTTTTGCTCCGAGCCGTTGCGCTGGGTGATTGGCTGTCATTGAATCTGCACCACGGTGCTTTCATCGTGCTTTTCCTCCTTCAGTGGCGCGCGCTTGGGGCTGAGTGCGCTGGCGTGCCTGACGCGCCTCTAGAAACTTCAGGCGCGCCTGCCACGCCTCAGAGCGCTCCATACCGCCCGGCAATACATAGTCCCAAGAGCGATAGACCTCAAAGTCCCGATGCTCTGCGCGCACCGCTTTCACTTCCCAGTCAAACTCGTAGTTGCCACGACCGTCCAGCAGCTCCACGACCTCAATGCCGTCCAGACCCACATGAACAGCGGCTAACCCCAACGACTGAGTCGAGCGCGGCGTCAGTTGGACGGTGATGCCCTGCTCGTCGGCGAGCTTGCGGAAGTGGTCGGGCAGTTCGATGCGGGCGCGTCCGTTCACGAGGCGCGCAGTGCCCCGCACATACATCGCCAGTTCAGGACCTTCAATGCAGCCGTACCAGATGTCGCGCGTGGCATCCTCGGGGTCGGGCACGCGGAAGTTCTTGATATTAGCCGTAAGTACTCCCCTGTCAAGGTTATCAACCCACAAACTGGCTTTTGGCCCCCCATAGTCTCCGTACACCCCTATGAAGCCATTGTGTGGGTATGGGATTTCATTAATGGTCGGATAAGTAAGATATACGTTTGTGCTGCCATTACCTCCGAAGGTTTGCACCACTCCAGCCCAGACGGGTCCCACAGGCTCAACCCTAGCCTCAATGCGCCTACTATAGATCGGGTAATCTCCACCGCCGAGTAAGAAGCGACTCCCCCCTACGGTGAGGGTGCCTGTGATATAGACGTTGTTATCCCCGGTGCCGTCCACATCGGGATGCAGGGTAATCGGACCCCAACTCTGAATCGCGCCATTGTCCACCCGCAGGTTGCCCCCGACGATGTGCAATCGCTCGCTGGGACTGTTCGTGCCGATGCCGACTTTGCCGTCACCCTTGATGGTCACCAGCTCATTTCCGTTGGGCGCATCCAAGAACGAGAAG